>CAZJBO010000092.1:0-9130 GCA_964544075.1 uncultured Anaerolineae bacterium | reverse complement strand
GCTCCGACCTGATTGTCTCGCATGGCCTCCCCCTGGCACAGGCGGCCTGGTCTGTCGGCTCCCCGGAGATTCGTAACCGAGGCACCCTGGGCGGCAACCTGGTCACCGCCAGCCCCGCAAACGACACCATCGCGCCGCTGTGGGCGATGGATGCCCGCCTGACCCTCACCTCTGCCGCACGTGGCGCGCGCACCCTGACCCTCCCGGAGTTTTATCAGGGCGTGCGCCGCGTCGATATGCAGCCCGACGAAATGTTGATCGACATCGCGTTCCCGGCGTTGGATGCCGCCGGCAGCCAAACGCGCGGCATATTCTATAAGCTGGGTCTGCGCAAGGCACAGGCAATCTCGCTCGTCAATGCGGCGCTCGTTTTACACTTCGACGGCGATATCGTCTCCGATGCCCACATCGCGCTGGGGAGCGTCGCGCCGACCATCGTCCGTGCGACGACGGCAGAGGCGCGTTTACAAGGACATCTGCTCGGCCCCGACGCCATCGAGGAAGCCGCGCATCTGGCGGTAGCGGCAGCCACCCCCATTGACGACGTGCGCGGTCCGGCACGCTACCGCAGCGAGATGGTGCGGGTGCTTGTCAAGCGCGCGCTGACCGCCCTACATGAAAGGCGCGAGCGCGCCGACTGGCCCGACGCCCCGGCGATGCTTTGGGGTCCCGCCCAAGCACGTGTCATCGAACCGCTGCCTATGCTGGTCCACCACGAGTCGCAAGCCGCCGATACCATCCTCGTCACGGTCAACGGCAAAGCATATACCATCCACGGGGCTATGCACAAGACCCTGCTCGATATGCTGCGAGAAGATGTAGGGCTAACCGGCACCAAAGAAGGCTGCGCCGAGGGCGAGTGTGGCGCGTGCACCGTACATCTGGACGGCGCAGCGGTGATGGCGTGCATGGTGCCGGCGCCGCGCGCGCATGGCGCTTCTGTGCTGACCGTGGAAGGGCTGCAAGGTGATGATGAGACGCTGCATCCTATCCAACAAGCCTTTATTGACGAGGGCGCGGTGCAATGTGGTTACTGCACACCCGGCTTTGTGATGGCGGGCGCAAGCCTGCTGGCAGAACACCCTCACCCCACACACGCGCAGATTCGGCAGAGCATTGCGGGGAACCTATGCCGCTGCACCGGTTATTATACGATTATCAACGCTTTCGAGAGAGCCGCGCGTTTGCTGGAGGCAAAGCCTTAGGGCGCGCGCGTTTTTATTTTTATTTGCTTTAAGGAGCTGTTCTCATGACATTCAAGTCGAAGCTCGATGACCCTACAAAGAAAAAGACGACAACCAAATGGTGGATGCCGCTGGTCGGCTTGATCTTGGCGCTCACCCTGGCGGTTATGGCGGTGGCGATCGCGCCTTCACTTCGCAGCGTCTGGTGGGATAATGCGTCGCAGCTACAGAGCGTGAACGACTATGTGTTCTCCCTAAGCAACGTCAAGCAATGTCTCAAAGGCGACGCCGAGTGTTGGGGCACGGTCGATCTGGGCATGGCGTTCGTCATCTGGCTGCTGTCGTTTGCCGTCCTCATGCTGGTATTTATCGCTATGGTGGGCGGTGAGGCGCCTGAGGAGAAGCACACCAAAGAGATTATGCTGCAAGCGCAGAAGCGAAAGCAAGCCGAGAAACGCCGCAAGAAGGCCGGGCGCAAGAAGCGTAAGTAAGTGTAAGTTTATTCGGAGCGTTGGACGCCGTGGCGAATGCTTTCCAGGAAAGGTATTAAACGTGGATAACCCAGATTCGATCATCGGGAAAAACCTTAAACGGGTCGATGCGCGCAGCAAGGTCACCGGCCAGGCCGAGTATCCCGGCGATATCAACTTGCCGGGCCAGCTTTATATGAAGATACTGTTCGCCGGGCGTCCCCATGCCCGCATCACCACCATCGATACCGCCAAAGCCCAAGCCTACCCCGGCGTCGTGGCGATATTCACGGCAGAGGACGTGCCGACCAATGAGTACGGCCTCATTGTGCCCGACCAACCTGTGCTCTGCGGGCCGGGCAGCGCCAAGCCGGATGCCGACATCGTGCGCTGCCTTGCGGACCAGGTCGCATTGGTCGTCGCCGAAAGCGCCGATATCGCGGCTGCAGCTTGCGCCTTGATCGAGGTCGGCTACGAGGACCTACCGGCAGTGTTCGACCCTGCTCAGGCGCGGGCCGAGGGCGCACCACAGCTCCATGCCGACGTGCCCGGTAACACCCTCACACATTACCGCACCCGACGGGGCGATATGGACGCGGGGTGGGCACAAGCCGACGTGACGGTCGAGAGTACATACACGACCTCCTGGCAAGAACATGCATACTTACAGCCCGAAGCCGGCCTTGCATATATCGATGATGCCGACCGCGTGACCGTGGTCGTGGGGGGGCAGTGGACACACGAAGATCGTGCACAGATCGCTCACGCGCTCGCCCTGCCCGAAGACGCGGTCCGTGTGGTCTACCCGGCGATCGGCGGCGCCTTCGGTGGGCGCGAGGACATGAGCATACAGATCGTATTGGCCCTGGCCGCCTGGAAGCTCAAGCGCCCGGTTAAGATCGTGTGGAGCCGAGCCGAGTCCATCAGAGGGCACCATAAGCGCCACCCGGTCACCATCCACGCGAAGTGGGGCGCCACCCGCGCGGGGAAGGTGGTCGCCGTCGAGGTCGAGGTGATGGCAGATGCCGGCGCATACGCCTACACCAGCACCAAAGTGCTCGGCAATGCACACTTGATGTGCGTCGGCCCGTATGCCTTCGAGAACGCGAAGATAGATGCCTACGCCGTCTACACCAACAATCTGCCGGGCGGCGCATTCCGAGGCTTTGGCGGGCCACAAGGCGCGTTCGCTGCCGAGGGGCAGATGAACAAGCTCGCGGCGCGCTTGGATATGGACCCGGTGACGCTGCGCTTGAAGAACATCTTGCGCGAGGGCACACCGACCATCACCGGCACACCGCTGCCGGAAGGCGTGAGTCTGCCGCATGTGGTGGCAGAGTGCGCGCGCGCGAGCTATTGGACCGAAGCGGACGAAGACGCAGTCATGCATTGGGCCGAGCAAACCATCACGCCCCCCGCCGATCCCGTACATCGGCGCGGTAGGGGCATCGCGTGTGCGTTCAAGAACTTGGGCTTTAGTTTTGGCGCGCCGGAGGAATGCCGAGCTACGATCGAGATACACGGCGATGCCGATATCGAGACGGTGTTGTTGTTCCATGCTGCCGCCGAGGTGGGGCAGGGCAGCCATACCGTCATGACGCAGATGGTGGCAGCAGCAGTGGGTGTGCCGACCGACAAGGTGCGCTTGGTCGTCTCCGATACGGCAAAGACCGAAAGCAGCGGCAGTGTCTCCGCCAGCCGTATGACCTTTATGTCCGGCAACGCCATACAAGGCGCGGCGCAGTTGGCGCTGTTGGCTTGGCATAAAGGGGAACGCCCGGCGGTGGGGCGCTATCGATACGTGCCGCCCAAGACCACATCCTATGACCCGCAGACCGGAGCCTGCAACCCCAACTTTGCCTATGGCTATGTCGCACAGGCCGTCGAAGTAGACATCGACATCGAGACCGGCTTAATCGACATCGTGCAGGTGGTTTCGGTCAACGACGTGGGACAAGCGATCAATCCGCAGCAAGTACGCGGCCAGATCGAGGGCGCAGTGGTGCAGGCTCAGGGCTATGCACTGATGGAAGACTTCAAGATGCACGAGGGCCGCGTGCTCACCGATCAGCTTAGCACATACCTGATCCCCACCGTGATGGACATCCCCGGTGACGTCAAGAGTGTGATACTAGAGTTCCCCGACCCACGCGGACCGTGGGGGGCGCGTGGCATGGGCGAGATGCCCTTCCTGCCGTTTGCCCCGGCGGTTGTGGCGGCGCTATATAAGGCAACCGGCGTTTGGTTTGACGCGATCCCGCTTACCCCGGCACGGGTGGTCGAGAAGCTGCGCGCGGCGGGGCTTGGCGGATAGCTCCACTACGTCGCGGCGGCTTCGGCGGCGATCTGCGCGTGTACCCTCTGGATTTCTTCCCTCAGGCCGGTCACCTTTGCCCAATCCTCGGCCTTCGCCGCCGCTTCGATGGCGATGCCCAGATTGCGTAGCTCTTCTATGCCAAACATGCCCGCGTTGCCCTTAAGCGTGTGGCCCCAGCGGGTTGCATCCTCCGTCTTGCGCGCGTCGATCAATTGGCCCAGCTCCGCGATCGCGCCTTGCAGCGCCTCTAGGTATTCGTCTAGGAACAAAGCGCGCCAGCCGGCCTGCTCTTCCGCAAGGGAGGGCGGAGTCTTTGGCTCCGGCGTGGGCTGCGGCCTCTTCTCCAGGTGGTGTTTGATCCTTTGCAATAGGATGGTCGTCTCGATTGGTTTGATGAGATAGTCGTTGCAACCGGCATCGATTGCCTGTTGGCGGTCTTCGAGCAGGGCCGATGCGGTGAGGGCGATGATGGGGATATCGTCAAAGCGTGCTTCGGCACGGATGCGGCGTGTAGCTTCGAACCCGTCCATTTCGGGCATCATTATATCCATCAAGATCAGGTCGAAATCTCTTTCGTGTACCTTCTCCAGCGCGATGCGCCCGTTCCCGGCAATCTCGAAAGAATAACCGGCATGTGTGAGCACCGCCGTTATGAGCTTCTGGTTGAAGGGGTTGTCCTCGACTATTAGGATGTGCTCGTCCTCCCGGTGCAGGGCGGCGGTCGGCTGAGAAGATGTGCGCGTTGGCGGGAGCGCGGCTTGTCTTGTGGGCGCATCTTCCACCTTCACCGGCACGGTGAGTGTAAACGTGCTCCCTTCCCCCGGTTTTGATGCTACCGTGATCTTGCCGCCGATCAACTGTGCAAGCCGCTGCGAGAGCGCAAGCCCCAACCCTGTGCCACCATAGCGCCGCGTAGTCGAGGGGTCGGCCTGGCTAAAGGCTTCAAAGAGGTGCGTTTGTTGGTCGGGCGCGATGCCTACCCCGGAATCTCTGACGATGATCCTCAGCTCCCCCTTACGCACGGTGGCCGACATCTCGACAAAGCCCTCATCGGTGAACTTGGTGGCATTGCTGAGCAAGTTAAACAGGATTTGCCGGATGCGTGTGGGATCGCTCTTGATATAGGGCAGTACAGACGGTTCGGTGTGGTATATCCAGTCCAGGCCCTTTTGGTGGGCGTTCGATTGCATCAACGCGGCGACCTCGCCCAGGAGCGCATCCAGGTCAAACGTGATGTGTTCTATTGCCATCTTGCCGGCCTCGATCTTAGAGAGGTCGAGGATGTCGTCAACGAGAGAGAGCAGATTCTTGCCCGCCAGATGGATTGTGTGCACATGGTCGGTGGCGCTGGATGGCAATGACTGTCGGCTCAGCAGGTCGCTGAAGCCGATGATGCTGTTGAGAGGGGTGCGGATTTCGTGGCTCATGTTTGCCAGGAATATACTTTTGGCTTGGTTGGCGGCTTCGGCGGCGATGATGGCGTTTTTAAGTTCGGCATACATCTGGGCATTGCGCACAAAAGGCGCCGTCAGGCCTGCGAAAAGCTCGATCAGGCGCACGTCTTCGCGATTGAAGACCCGGTCCGATTCGAGCATAGCGGCGACGAGCAGCCCTTCACGTTGGCCGCGCCAATCCATCGGGGTTGACATGAGCGCGTTAAGGGAAGGCGGCGCGAAGCTGGGGCCTTGCCGGGAGTAGGTCTGGTAATTTGGGATGTTCTGGGTTTGGCCGCTTGTAAAGGCCCACCCTAGCAAGCCCTCGTCGGTGCGGAAGCGGACGCCGAGCGGGATGTCTTCAAGGGGTGCACGGCAGGCTTGGAGTTCTAATACCTGTGCGTCAGGCTGCCAGACCAGTGCTGCACTGACATCACATTGCAGCAGGGCCTGGAGCCGGTCGGTGATGACCTCGAAGGTGGCGTCAAGATCGGTGCTGTGTTCGGCCAGCGTGAGCGCAGTTTGACGCAGCTCGTCGAGCTTCGCCGCGCGGTTCTCGGCGGCCTGGTAGAGCTGTGCATTATCTATGGCGATGGCGATGTTTTGCCCGATGGACCGAAGCAGCCGGATTTGTTCTTCCGAGAAGCAGCATGGTCGGCTGGCGTTGAGGTTCATCACGCCCAGGGTCTTGTTATGCAGGTGGAGCGGGATGCTGATTTGGGCATGGATGCCGATCTCGGCAGCTTTAGCTCTTATGTCGGTGGGAGCTTCGCGGGTCAGGTCGCTGTAGATTTGTACTTCGCGTGTCTGGGCAGCTTGCCCGGTGATGCCCTCCCCCAAACGATGCGTTTGCACGCTTGCCGCGAAGTCGGGCGCGAGAGCATGTTGCATCCGCAGCCGTAGGATGCTTCGCTCACGGTCTAGGAGATAGATGCCGCCGGCTTCCATCTTTGTGACGTCAAGTGCTTGTGCCAGGCCGGTTTGCAATATGTAGTCGAGGTCGAGCGACCCTATGACGGCTTCGCTGACAATCCGCAAGGTCTCTTCGGCGTCGGCGCGCTGTATGAGCGCTTCTATGGCTTGGGCATACGAGGTGATATCCTCAAGCAAGACCGATGCGCCGTAGAGCTTGTCGTTTTGGTCGTGCAGCGGGATGGCGGTCAGGTTGAGGATGAGCTTCTGGCCGTTGGCGTTGAGGCCGGTGACACGCCAGCTGAGCATCCCCAACTGGAGGCCGCGTGCAAAGTCGGCGTCTTGCTCTGAGTTTTCTTCAATCGTGACAAGAGAAGAAAGCGGCTTCCCGATCGTCTCGTGCGCCGGGATGCCGAAGATGAGATATGCACCTCGGTTCCATGTATGGATGATGCCGGTTTCGGACGTACCGATGATAGCGTTGGGCGAGTTTGCTAAGATCGTGGTCAGGAAGTTCTCGCGCTCGTGGCTTTCACGCTCGGTTTGACGTTGTTCGGTAACATCGTGCAGGTAGGTGTAGCGGTGGGGCTTGCCATTTATCGTGGTAGTAGTGACGTCTGCGGTCACCCGGCGGGGTGTCCCGTCAAGGCGATGTAGGGTGAACTCGATATGCGGTTGGACCTCTTCAGCCTCGGCCTGGGCCTGGAAGTGTGCGGTGACTCTGTCGAGGTCTGCGGAATCGACTATTGTGCGCAAGTCTATCCCAACCATCTCGTCAAGCGGTGCGCCGATGAGCGCGCTTGCTGCGTGATTGCCGAAGATCAACCGGAAGTCTGCACCGATGACGAATATGGCGTCGTGTGCATATTCGACAATGCGTTGGTAAAACTCGTGGTCGGTAGCATTCGTCATTGTGAGATACCCTCCGGCGCACACCGCCTACTTTACAGATAGCACTCACGCCCTTGTTCTTCTAGGCGTTCGGCCAGTTTGCGCACGTCCTGAGTGCGGTCGCGCGGGCAGATCATCAACACATCGCCGGTATCTACGATCACCAGATCGCGTATACCCACAGTCGCGATCAGCTTGCTGCTGTGCACCAGACAGCCCTCGGTATCCATAGCCAGCAGCTCACCGCCGGCCTGCACAACGTTCGCGCCGGGCGCATCTGCCGCTTCTTCATAGAGAGACGCCCAACTGCCTACATCGCTCCAGCCAATATCGACCGGCACTACCGCCACGTTCTCCGCCCCTTCCATTACGCCATAGTCAATGCTTACCTTGTCGAGGCCATACCAGATGCGCTCGATCACCTCTTGCTCTTGGGGCGTGCCGACCGCTGCGTCGATTGCTTCGAGCGCCGCGTGCAGGTCGGGTATTTGGCGTGCGATCTCGGCCATTAGCGCGTCTACCCGCCAGATAAACATCCCGCTGTTCCAGTAATAGCGTTCGCTGGCAAAGAATGCGGCGGCGGTTGCATGGTCGGGTTTTTCGGTAAAGCGGACCACCCGATAGGTGTCGAAGCCATCAAAAGCGCCCAAGAAAGCACCTTGCTCGATGTAGCCAAACCCGGTTGCCGGGCTGGTCGGGTGGATGCCCAGTGTGACCAGCGCGCCGGTTTCAGCGGCTTGGGCGGCGGCGCTGATGGCGGCGCGGAAGTGGTCGCCCTTGCGGATCAGGTGGTCGGCGGTGAGGACAATCATCGTCCCGTGCGGGTCGCGGCGGCGGATATGGAGCGCGCCCAGACCGGCGGCGGGGGCAGTGTTGCGTTTGGCTAACTCGGCTATGACATTCTCCGGAGGCAGGCTCGGCAGCTGCGCACAGACAAGATCGGCATAACGCGCGCCGGTTACTACGTATATGTTTTCGGGCGGCACGAGCGGCGTGATGCGGTTGTAGCTCTTTTGTAAGAGCGTGTGTTCTCCAAAAAGATCAACAAACTGCTTGGGGCGTTCAAGGCGGCTGTGCGGCCAAAGGCGTGTGCCCCCGCCGCCGGCCATGATGAGTACATGCAATGACATGTGAGGCCTCCCTACGAGTGTGGTGCTATGACTATGGCTGTGCACTTTGTCTATTTTACCCTAAGCGCTTTGATGCGGCATTTCACCTTTGCGCCTGCCCTCGGTCTCCGGCGCGCACGTCATAATATATACACTAACAGCACACATGGAGCAAGGGCCGCTTTCGAGGTACCATAAGAGCGATCAAACCACAAACAGGAGCCATGTTATATGTCTATACAAGCTCTCCCTCTGGGCAAACTCCCCCCTGACCTTCTGTCTGATCTGCTCGCCCGCCTCCCCGCACACCCGCGCGTAGTGCTTGGTCCGCGCCCCGGTGAGGACGCTGCCGTGATCGACATCGGCGACCGTTACCTCGTGACCAAGACCGACCCCATCACCTTCGCCACCGACGCAATCGGTTGGTATGCGGTGCAGGTCAATGCTAATGATATCGCCACCACCGGCGCAAGCCCGCAGTTCTTCATGGCGACGGTGCTCCTCCCCGGCGGAAAGGCCGATGCAGCGATGGCGACGCGCATCTTTACCCAGATCGTTGATGCTTGCACTGCCCTTGACATAGCATTGGTGGGCGGCCACACCGAGATAACCTATGGTCTCGACCGGCCTTTGGTCATCGGCTGCATGTTTGGCGAGGTGGCAAAAGACCGGCTCATCCGCACCGGCGGCGCGCAGCCCGGCGATGTGGTGCTGCTCAGCAAGGGAGTGCCGGTCGAGGCTACCGCGATAATCGCACGAGAGAAGGCCGCACAGCTTGCCGATACACTGGATGCGGCATACCTGGCGCGCTGTG
>CAZJBO010000091.1:0-9221 GCA_964544075.1 uncultured Anaerolineae bacterium | reverse complement strand
CCAGGGCCGCCAGCAGCACGCAGCCCATCAGCCGTGTTGTCCATCCGACGGCGTGGGGCGCATCCCACAGCATTACCTCGCTCAGCATGAAATAGGCCATGCCCAGCGTCAGGCGCATTGCCCAGGCAGGCATCCGCCGCACGAGCGCGACATTGATTAGCTGTGCATTTATATTGTTCATGACATCCCCACTATCATCCGGCAAGACCAAAATAGACCGGCAAATAAGCCTCGGCGTCGGGCAGCGCGGCGTGCGCGCTGATGTCGCTTGCAAGGAGCGTAGCATTAGGGTTGGCGCGCTTGCGACGCACCACGGCATACGCCGCACGGATCGTCTCCAGGCCGGGACGGTGCCAGTTCTCCGGCAGCGCCAGGCACGCCGCGAACGCGCGCAGCCGCCGCCCGCACGCGCTTTCCCAGATCGAGGGGACACCCTGCAAAGCGTTTAAAGCGGCGGTTTGTTCCGCGCGCTCGGCGCTGCCGCCCCGCTTGCCGAGCTTGCCCAAGAGCTTGCCGGTGTATTTATCAATCATCTTTTGCGCCTTGTCCATATCGACATTGTGTTCGTCCGCCATGATGATGATGTTCTCCGGCAAGGCACCTTCGGTAGGATCGATGGGGTCGAGCGGCATATTGTCGAGCGAGCCGGCCACAGCGCGGCGTAGGTCGTCGAGCGTGCGTGATGGGCGCAAAAATCCATCCAACGCCGTCATATCCATCGCCTCA
Source organism: uncultured Anaerolineae bacterium (assembly GCA_964544075.1). Lineage (GTDB taxonomy): Bacteria > Chloroflexota > Anaerolineae > Aggregatilineales > JAFGMM01 > JAFGMM01. Next base: position 8,495 of record CAZJBO010000091.1, on the reverse strand, counting down.
TCACCATCGACAAAGAGGAGGTATCCCCATATCTCCGGGGTGAGCCAGAGGTGCAGCATGGGCGAGCCAAGCGTAGCGCCGGCTTTGGCGAGCGCTGCAACGGGCACACGTCCGATTATGCAAACCCAACCGGCACGGGGTGGCGCGACAAATGCGGTAACCTTGCTGGTCCAGATTCTTGCCGGCCCATTCCCGCCGGGGAATGGGTCATATGGGGTATACCCTTGCGCCCGCAGCCCGGCGCCCAGCGCATCGGCAACGGCGGCAGGGTCGGGATGACGAGTTAAAGTTAAGTAAAATTCATTGCTCATGATTAATGTATCCTTTATTTGGCACCGTGTTTAGTATAACGTTTCTTGGCCGCTTGGGGAGTCGGTTTCACGGCGAAGCACACAGACAAACTTTTAGCCCCCCGCTCTATCGTGTCGGGCGGTTGTGACAGATGTCACACAAAACACATGAGCAATACCCTTTGGATACCATACCCTCCCCCGCGTATACTTCCGTATATTCGGCTATGCGGATATATGAGCGAACCAAGTTATGCCTATCGTCTCAATCGAAGAGCTAACCCTACTGCATACTAACATCTGCCAGGCCTTAGGCGACCCCAAACGCATCCAGATTCTCTATACCCTACACGAAAAGCCCCAGAACGTCTCGGCCCTGGCAAGCATCCTAGACATGCCCCAACCGACAATCTCACGGCACCTCGCAATCTTGCGCCAGCGTGCAATGGTGCTACCGGAGCGTCAGGGCACGACGGTCGTATACAGCTTGGCCGACCCGCGCATCATTGAAGTGCTAGACCTGATGCGCCAGGTACTGCGCAGCACGCTGGAGCGCCAGGCCGATTTGTTAGATAGTTGAAAACACTAAAAAAGGAGAAGCAACATGAGCAATATATCTGCCGAAGAACGCGCCAAGCCATCGTTCTGGCAGCGCATCGGCGGCCAAAGGGAGGAACAGCCCTACATCAACCCCTACTTGGGGGGGATATTGTTGGGTTTTGTTCTCTTCTTGGCCTTCTTCATCACCGGGAGCGGCCTGGGCGCGTCGGGCGGCATGAACCGTGTAATCGTCTTCGTGCAAGACCTCATCGCGCCCACCCACGTTGACCAAACCCCCTACCTGGCGAAGATGGCCGGGGGCGACAAAAACCCGCTCGACAGCTGGATCGTCTTCCTCACCTTCGGCGTTCTGATCGGTGGCTTTCTATCGGGCCGCTACTTCGGACGGCTGCGCGTCGTCACCAACCGTGGGCCGAACATATCGGTGCGGACGCGCTGGCTGATGGCCTTCATCGGCGGTGCGCTCATGGGCTATGGCGCCCGCTTCGCACGGGGCTGCACCTCCGGCCAGGCGCTCTCCGGTGGGGCGGTGCTATCGGTCGGCAGCTGGGCATTCATGTTTGCCGTGTTCGGCGGCGGCTATGCGCTGGCATACTTCGTCAGAAAGCTCTGGAACTAAGGGAGGGCGACCATGACTTTTCCGCTGCAACTCTCAGACCTGCTCGGACACGGGGGCGCATATGTCGTCTTCCTGCTCATCGGCATAGCCTTCGGTGCCGTGCTCGAAATGTCGGGCTTTGCCTACTCGCCCAAGCTGGCCGCACAGTTTTACCTAAAAGACCTGACCGTCCTCAAGGTTATGTTCACCAGCATAGTTGTCGCGATGGTCTTAATCTTCGGCGCATCAGGCCTCGGCCTGCTCGACTATAACCGCGTCTGGGTGAACCCCACCTACCTCTGGCCCGGCATCGTGGGCGGCCTGATTATGGGGGCCGGGTTTATCATCGGCGGCTTCTGCCCCGGCACATCGCTTGTGGCAGCCGCCACCTTCAAGATCGATGGGCTGTTCTTCGTCGGAGGGGCGCTCTTCGGCATATTCACCTTTGGCGAGACCGTCGAACGCTTCGAGACGTTCTGGAAGTCATCTTACAAAGGGCGTTATACAATCCCCGAACTGCTGAATATCGATGTTGGCGTCGTTGTGCTGGGGGTTGTGCTGGCCGCGATCGCCGTCTTCTGGGGAGGCGAACAGATCGAGCGCATCTTCGGTGGCGCAGACCCCAAGAAAGCCCCCAGGTGGCGCTATGGTGCGGCAGGGGTAGGCGTACTGCTGGCGCTCGGTGTGCTCATCATCGGACAGCCCGGCGCAGCGGAGCGCTGGGGCGACATCCCGGAGGAAAAAGAGGCGCTCCTGACCGAACGTGCCGTATACATCCATCCCGGCGAGCTGCTCAATCTAATACATAACGATGAGATCGAATTGGTCATGCTTGACCTGCGCGACGCAGCCGACTTCGACGCATTCCACATCAAGGACGCCCGGCACATCGAGTCGCTCGACGCGCTCGCCGAGCAGGTCCCAGACTTGCGCCATGATGCATCCAGCGCCCTGATCGTGACCATGAGCAACGACGAGACCACGGCAACCGAGGCATGGCGGGGTCTGGTGTTCGAGGAAGTCCCCAACGTATACATCTTAGAGGGCGGTGTAGACGCCTGGCTTGATGTATTCGGCGCCGCCGATTACCCTGCCGATGCGCCGCCACCGGAGGCGTCCGAAGGCCTCGACTTTGAGGCCAAGATTGATGTCGAGACCGATATCGAAGAAGCGCCCGCCAGCGATAGCGGGGGGTGTGGCTGAGAGTCTCGCCCAAATGACACGAACGCGCGTAATGTAAAAAGGGTGGGCGGCAGCAATATGCTGCCGCCCACCCTTCCCCTTAGTATCGAACCAGGTAACGATCCAGCTCCCACGAAGTCACGTGCAATCTATACTCATCGTATTCCTGGCGCTTGGCCTCAAGGTAGCGCGCATAGATGTGCGGGCCGAGCGCTTCTTGTATCACCGTGTTCCTCTCCAGCTCATCCAGCGCCTCCCCCAACGAACCGGGCAGCGTCTCCAGACGCTCGTGACTGTTCCGGAGATGATACAAGTTCTCCTCAACCGGGTCGGGCCAGGGCAGCTTGTTCTTGATCCCGTCCAAACCGGCCTTCAGCATCACGGCGAAAGCCAGGTAGGGGTTGCAGCTTGGATCGGGACAGCGCAGTTCGAGACGGGTGCTCTCCTCCTCACGGCCACGGGCAATGCGCGGCACACGTATAAGCGCCGAGCGGTTGACCCGTGCCCAGCTAACATACACCGGCGCCTCATAGCCGGGCACCAGGCGCTTATACGAGTTCACCAGCGGCGCGATGACCGCCGCCAGCCCGCGTGCGTGCCGGAGCTGACCGGCGATAAAGTGCTTGGCCGTATCGGAAAGCCCATACTCGTCGCCCGCGTCAACAAAAGCGTTCTTACCGGTATCGGTATAGGCAAAGCTCTGATGTACGTGCATCCCAGAACCGTTGATGAACGCTACCGGCTTGGGCATAAAGGTGCAGTGCAAACCCATACGCTGCGCTACCGCCTTGAGCGCCACACGGTAGGTCACGGCGTTATCTGCCGACTTGAGCGCACCGGCATAGCGGAAGTCTATCTCGTGCTGCCCGGTCGCCACCTCGTGATGCAAAGCCTCGACATCAATGTTGACCGCGTTCAGCGCATTGACCATCTGCCGTCGCACGCTCAACGCAAGGTCGGTTGACATATCGAAGTATCCGGCAAGGTCGTGCGGCAGCAGCGGCTCGAACGCACCGTCGGGGTTGGGCTTAAACAAGAAAAACTCCAGCTCAGGGCCGGTGAAGTAATCGAAGCCCATCTCCTTTGCCTCGGCCAACACGCGCTTGAGCGCATTGCGCGGGTCACCGATGAAAGGCGCGTCTTGTGGCGTAGACACGTCACAGATCAGGCGGGCGGTTTTCGGCTCATCGAGTTCCCAGGGGATTATGGCAAAGGTTTCAATATCCGGCTTCAGGTACATGTCGCTCTCGGCGATACGTGCGAAGCCCTGGATGGAGGACCCGTCGAACCATACCCCGTGCGACAAAGCCTCTTCTAGGTGCGTGACGGGGATGGTGATGTTCTTGACAATACCGGTTAGATCGGTAAACCACAGGTGGATGAAAAGAACCTTCTCGTCGTGCACGACCTTGAGTATATCCGCCGGCGTTTTGAATCCATCAAACACTTGCTGCTCTGACATTGCACGTCTCCTCCTTTGGCGCTAAGGTTATGCCAGCACAGCGATTGTATATTTTCTGTTGATATAACATTATTGTAATAATTAACAAAGTTTGCCGCGCTAATTTGTGGGCTTTGCACAAGTATCGTGGGTGCGTGATAGGGAGGGGAAGGGGAAGGCCCAGGGCCGACGTCGCCCTGAGCCTTATGCTTAGCTTACGAAGGTACAAACCAGGTGCCGGCCTTGCCGTCCAGCGCATTGCTGAGGCTGGCAGGGTCGGTGATGAGCGCTTGCGGGCCACCCATCTCTAGGAACTTGATGACCGCTGCGATCTTGGGCTTCATGCTGCCGGGCGCGAAGTGGCCTTCTTCCATATACTGCTTCGCCTCGGCCAGGGTCACCCGGTCGAGGTTCTTCTGCTCTGGTGTGTTGAAGTTGAGCGCCACTTGCGAGACCGCCGTCGAGACGATGAACAAATCGGCGTGGATGCCGCTTGCCAGCAAGCCGGTTGCACGGTCCTTATCGATCACGGCATAGACACCGCGCAGCTCGCCCGTCGCGTCCCGCACAACCGGGATGCCGCCGCCGCCCACCCCGATCGCGATGATATCGTTCTCGATGAGTCGGCGGATCGCGTTTAGCTCGATGATCTGCAAAGGGATAGGGCTGGCGACCACACGCCGCCAGCCGCGCCCGGCGTCCTCGATCACGTTCCAGCCGTCTTTCTCGAACCCGCGCGCTTCCTCTTCTTCCATAAAGCCGCCGATGGGCTTCCGGGGGTTTTTGAAGGCCTCGTCGTCCTTATCGACCAAGACTTGCGTGACTATGGTGGCGACCTCTTTGTGGATGCCTTCCTTGCGCAGCTGGTTGGTGAGGGCCTGTTGGAGCATATAGCCGATGCTGCCCTGGGTATCTGCGCCGATGATGTCCAACGGCACCGTGTGCACCTCGTCGGCGGCCAGCTCGGAGCGACGCAGAATAAAGCCAACCTGAGGACCGTTGCCGTGGGTGATGACCACGTTCCAGCCCTTCTTGACCATATAGGCGATGTGTTTAGTGGTTTCGCGCACCGCTTCCCACTGATGCGGGACGGCAGCTTTGCGCTTATCTTGGATAAGTGAGTTACCGCCGATCGCGATTACTGCGGTTTTGCCTCTTCCCTCGCTCATGCTTCATACCCCGCCATAGTAAGCGCCATGATCGCCTTCTGCACATGCAAGCGGTTCTCTGCGATATCATAGACCGCAGAGCGCGGGCCGCTTGCCACTGCGTCGGTCACCTCAGAGCCACGGTCAATAGGCATCGGGTGCGTAAAGATGCCATTATCGGTCATCGCCATACGTGCAGCGGTAGTGGTCCAGCCCTTGATGCTCTTGGCCTTCTCAATCTCGCCGGCCTTGTCTAGCGCGCCGTCCTTATAGGCGTCGGCGGTCACCCAATTGCGCGAGTAGATCACATGCGCACCGGCATAACCGCTTTCGGGGTCGTTCACCTCGCGGTAGCTCATACCGTTCTCGACACAGTTCTGCTTGGTCCACGCGATGACCTCCGGGTCGAGGTCATATCCATCGGGACGCGCCAGCGTGACGTTCATCCCATAACGGCTGGCGATAAGCAGCGCCTCTTGCACCGAGCACCAGCTGCGCGCCAGCGCGCCGCTGCCCCAGGTGAGCAGGAAGTTCTTATCCTTCATGTCTTCGCCCAGCCATTCTTGCCAGCCCATCATATCCGCAAGGCCCTGGCAGGGATGGAACTTGTCTCCGGCCATATTGATGATCGGCACGTCCGACCATTTGGCATATTCACGGATCAGTTCGTTGCCCGCGCCATAGTAGGGCACCTTGTCTTCAAGAATGCGGATGCCGATACCGGCGACGTAGCGTGCCATCACCTGGGCGGCATCCTCGATGGTTTCTCCGGCTTTCTTATCGGTCTTAAAGCGCCCGGCGGAGGGCGTCATAAACTGCGAGTGTCCGCCGAGTTCGGTCATGGCGGCCTCGAACGAGATGCGGGTGCGTACCGAGGGGTTATAGAAGAACATCAAAAAGGTTTTGTATGCCAACAGACTGGTGAAGCGGTCGGCGAAGCGGTCGGCCTTCATCTCTTTAGCGAGCGCCAACACCGCGTCGAGTTCTTCTTTTGCCCATTCTTGCGTGACGATCATGTCACGGCCTTTGAGGTCCATTGCCTTTCTCCTTACAATCATATTTACGCCACGCCCTCCAGAGGGCACGGCGCACGCGGTCCCTTGCGGGTTGGAGTTCGGTTCTCTGCAGGGGTGCTTGCTTGGACGGGGCGACCCATCAGGCCGCCCCTACAAATCGCCCAGGGGTTACCCACTAGCGCATCAACAGGCTCATCACAGCCTTCTGCACATGCATACGGTTCTCGGCCTCGTCGAAGATCACCGAGCGCCAACCGCCGTCGTCTTCGGTCTTATCCATCACTTCGTTGGTCACCTCGAAGCCACGGTCTGCCGGCAAGCAGTGCATATAGATCGCGCGCTTATCGGCGCTATCCATGACGTCCTCGGTGCATATCCAGCTCTTATACTTCTCGTTGATCTCTTTGGCCTTCGCCTCGTTATCCTCGCCGACCGGTGGCTTGAAGAACGCGGTAGGCGCCCAAGCCTTCGGGTAGACCACGTGCGCGCCCTGCATAGCCGCCTCGAAGTCATCCGTGACGGTGAAGGACGCGCCGTTCATCTCGGCATAGCCTTCGCACACCTTGATAACTTCGGGGTCGAGCGCCATCTCCGGCGGGCGGGCGAGCACAGTCTCGCAACCCATCATGCTGGCGGCGATGATGGCGCTTTGGGGGACCGCGCGGGGCTTATGAACGCTCGGCGAATAGGCCCAGCTCATGACGAACTTGACGCCTTTGAAGCCGCCGAACTTCTCTTTGACGGTGAAGATGTCGGCGAGCGCCTGGAAGGGGTGATACTTGTCGTCTTCCATGTTGAGGACCGGGATGTCAGACCAGTATGCGAAGTTCTTCAACAACTCGTTTGCGCCGCCGTATACCCAATCTACCGGGTCGCCGTAGCAGCGGATGGCGATAGCTTCACCCATACGTGAGAGCACGCGGGCCACGTCGCTAACGCGCTCGGTGGAATAGGCGACCTCTTTGCCGGGCAGGGCAGGCGTATAAATCTTGCTGGGGTCGAGGAAGTGGGCGTGGCCGCCGAGCTGGGTCATGCCGGCCTCAAAGCTGTTCCGGGTGCGCAGCGACTGGTTATAGAATAGCATAAAGAGCGTCTTGGCCGGCAATAGATGGCGGTGGTCCTCGCCCTGGGCACGACGGCGCTTCAGGTCAAACGCAACATCAAGGATGGTCTCGACCTCTTCCTTGCTCCAATCCAATAGGGTCAGGAAGTCTTTTCCTCGGAACGAATCGGTTCGCATGTTTTATTTTCCTCCTGCATTATATGTATAGGTAACGTACCCCCACGCAGGGTGCGTGGGGGTGGCCGAACAAGCGTAAAGTTGTGCCTTATGATAACACGAGGGCAAGCAAGATGTCAGCATCTTTCTCAGAGAATTTCACCCCCATTTTTAGGGTGTGGCGACGGTCCATCATGCTATTGCTGGGCGTGTGGCTGATCTTGTGTGCCGAACGCATCCCGCCGGGGCGGGCCTGCCTATGGACATCCACGATCGGCCTCACAGTGATCTATCCAACGGCGCGCTTTGCCGCCACGCATGGGGTGTCTGGAAGAGATGTCACTTCAAGTGGCGCAGCTCCCACAGCGAGCAAGGTGAATAGGTACACACGCTGTGACGCCTCGGTTTATGTAGTGGCGGCGCTTTGTTGTCTCGGCGCGCTGGTCGTGTTATGGGCACTTGGTGCGCCCCGTGCCGCGCTGCTGCTATCGATGTGCGGGGTGCCCGGAGCGCTCTTGAGCGTAGTGCTGAACCGGCACGGGTGGGCGCCGTCGCCTGAGGTGACGCTGTCGGCATTCGTGGGAGGTGTGCTATTTATGGCGTCTTGGTGGGGGCTGGGCGTGCTGGCGCTGGGCCTTTGCGCCGCGCGCCACGCGGCGGGTGAGCGGCGCGCCGTGATAGCAGCCTGGGTGATCGGTCTGGGGATGGCATGGGTTGTGTATGTGCCGGTGCTGAGTGTATGGTCGCTGTTGGGATTCTTCTGGGGTTTTGCCGGTTGGGTGGGGAGATGATGGCCGCCTTCGGGTCTAAATCACCGGTTTAGAGCCGGACGAAGCAACAAGTCACACTCTATTGATCGGAAATGACAATGCGGAAACCGCCGGATACTTTGTCTATGGTGGGATCAAATTTATAACGGAATGTAGTGCGCGTCTCTTGAGCATTGTTAAGAAATGCTCCACCACGCGCGACGCGATACTCGTTTCCTGACTCTTCCGCTGGACCAATTGGGTCTTCCTGCACTTCTTCCGGGTATGTCC
>CAZJBO010000090.1:0-9251 GCA_964544075.1 uncultured Anaerolineae bacterium | reverse complement strand
GTCTGTCACCCATAATTCGGCGAGCGGGAAGTCGTCTATATCAAAGCGTGTCCCGACCGGCAGGGTGAATTCTGGCCCTCTGATATCGTGCTCCGCCACGATTGTTACGCTCTTTGGATTGCCGTTTGTGTCTACATCGACCAACATTAGCAAGCCGCCCACCGCGCCGTTATCCATAGCATAGTGGCTTACGTGTTGGAGCAAGGCGTCTTCGTCGGGCGCCGCAACTAGGGCGCGGTTGGTCTCATAGAGGATGGTTGTTTCTTCGAGTGTTTCTTCGGTCTGTTTGGTTAGCTGGAGGCTGTCGATTGCCACTGCGACTTGGTCTGAGATAGTGGTGATGAGGCGTAGGTTATCCTCGGCGAAGTCATTTAGCGGTGTTGTGGAGGCGAAGATGAGCAAGCCGAACACTTGGCCGCGCACCTCCAACCATATCAAGATCGCGCCGCGCTTATTTTGTTTGGTGAACTCTTGCTTCATCCGTTCGGATATGAGACAGTCGGGTGCGTGTATATCGGGGTAGATGATTGCCCGTTTGTGACGGGATACCATCAGGTCATAGATGGTGGGGTCAACCGGGTTCCCGCCGGAGTAAAATATCTTGCCCCTGCCTTTGCCTATGCCGAGAGCGTAAGCATCGTAGCGCAGCGGCATCCCGTCCTGGTTGCGCTCGGTGATTATCCGCATCGCGACGCTGTCTATCCCCACGAATTCGGCCAGCTCGCCCACGCTTTCCAAAATGTCATTAATGCTTTGGGCGTTGCCGATCATCCGGCTTACACGATAGCGTAGGCCGGTCTCGGCCAGGCGGAGCTGGGTTTCCTCAAAGAGGCGTGAGGCTTCTAATGCCGATGCAACCTGGTCGGAGACCTGTCGTATAAGGTCTATATCGGCGCGTGAGAGCGGTTGTTGCGGATCGTTATACACACCAAGCGCGCCGATGATCTCGCCGCCCCGCACCGAGAGCGGTGCAACTATCGCGCCGTTGTTGTTGTCATCAGATGTGGGCTGCACGAGCGCGTTTTGTGTGGTGGCTTGCTTCAGTTCGGGCGTCCATACGTCGCCGGCGGGCAGCAGCTTGTCTTGGTCAAAGAGGTATCCTTCCGGCAGCTTGGATGTCACGCGATAGCGCCGCCAGCCCTCTTCGCTCAGGCCGCGATAGAGCGCGTTAAGCTCTCTCAGGCGCTCTTCCATCTCGATTTCGTTTTGTTTCTGCTCGGTGATGTCGGTGATTGCGTCGGCGATGTAATGTGGGTTCCCATCCTCGTCGCGGATGAGGAAGAAGTTCTCGATGGTGGGGATTATCTTCCCTTTGGGCGAGCGCATCACGAGTTCCCCTGTCCACTCTCCTTTTTCCAGCACCGTGGGGATAATCTCTTCGGCGAGACGTTTCTGTATCTCGTCGGTATAGTAAGTAACCAAAGATTTGCCTAACAGGGCTTCTTGACCACGTTCTTCAAGCAGACGGCAGAGCTTGGGGTTGGCATAGGTGATCTTCCCCTCGATTGTCGCCATACCAAAGCCCTGTCCGGATGCCTCGACCAAGCGGCGGAAGATGCGGGTTTCTTCCTCTGCTTGCTTCCGTTCGGTGATGTCGGTGATAACGTCGGCGATATAGAGCGGGTTCCCATCCTCGTCGCGGATGAGGAAGAAGTTCTCGATGGTGGGGATCACTTTCCCCTCCGCGTTATACATCGCGAGTTCCCCGGTCCACTGTCCTTTTTCTAGCACTGTGGGGATGACTTCCTCGGTTATTTGTTTCTGCATCTTGTCTAGATAGTTGGAGGCGAAGGATTTACTGGGGCGGACTTTCCCAAGCAATCGTTTGAGTGCGGGGTTGACGTAGGTGGATTGCCCGTCGAGCGTTGCCATGCCGAAGCCTTGCCCGGCACGTTCGGCGAACTGTCGGAAGATGTTCGTTTGTTCGAGCATTCGGGTGGCGTTTATGGCGATCGCGATCTGACCGCATAGACCTTCGAGCACCAGTTGGTCGTCTTCGGTCAAGGCGCCCGGCGTGTTGCTCTGCACGTCGAGCACGCCCAATAGTTCGTCGCGCCATTTGATCGGCACGGCCAGCTCTGCACGAGTTTCTGGGAGGTGAGGGTTGGGTATCCAGGTGGTGTTTTGCTTGACGTTCTTGGCCAATACAGGATGTCCGGTGGCGATGGCAGTGCCTACCACGCCGCGCCCCATCGGTAGGGTGTGCCCTTCGGCGGCCATCTTCGCGCCCACCTTGCCATAGCCAACCACCAGCATAACCGCCTCGGACGCCGGGTCGTAGCGGAAGATTTGAACATGGTAGTAGTCGAAGCGCTCTTTAATTAGCGTGACGACGCGCCGGTACAGCTCCTTGAGCGCCGGGGCAGCGGCGATCTCTTGTGCTACCTGGGTGCTGATCTGCACCTGGCGTTCACGGCGTTCCATCGCCTCTTGCGCGGCTTTCTCTAGGCGTTTGCGCTCGGTGATGTCGATAAAGTTGCCCTCGATGAACTCTACGTTGCCCTCTTCGTCATAGGATAAGGCGGCGGATAGAGAGACTGTGATGATCTGGCCATCGGCGCGATAGAAGAGCGTTTCGAAGTCGGAGACCGGCCCCTCTTGCAGCATCTTGAGCATTCGGTCGCGGTCAGACTTGTTTACATAGAGGTTGATCGCGCCGACTTTGTTCATCTCCTCTACCGTCGTGTACCCCAGCATCTTCGAGATGGCAGGGTTGCCCTCTAATATTTCTCCGTGCAGGGTAGAACGATAGATGCCGATAGGCGAGCGTTCGACCAGCTCGCGGAACCTTTTCTCCGATTCTTCTAGCAGTGAGATGATGTATGCGTTGATGGCGACACGCACGTGTGAGATTACCTTATAAAGAGAAGTTGTCTCTTCCGGGGTACTCAGCAGCGGTTGTATTACGCTGCCGAGCGTCTCGAAGGTTTTTATCATCATATCGGTAATGTCGCGCGTTTCGGTGTGCCGGGACATGTGTTGCAGTGCGGTTTGGGCGAAGTCATCAGCGTTCTCTGTCTCCAGGCTCTCGATGAGCGCTCCGATCTGCGCGCGCGCGATTTTTAACCTGGTCTGTTCTGTCATAATGGCGTAAAGCTGGATGCCGGCCAGACGTTCGGAATAAGTCTTCACCAAGTCATCGAGATTTTCTCTGATCTTTGGCGCGAGTGTTGACATTCTACTCGCCTCCTTGCGGCTTAGTTGGGCCGACATTTTCATCGGTTGCTGTATCCCCATTATCCTCTGGCGACGGGGGTTGCGATAGCTGTTCGGCAGTGCCCAGGCGCACAAAGGTTGGTCGCCCCAGGGCGGAGCCTAGCTCGCGCACCGCCGTGCGGACAATCGCGTCGGGGTCGGTGGTGGTGCGCACCCGTGTAGCCACCTGGCGCAATATGCGTTCGCGGCGTGCGCGGGCTTCGGTCTCTTGGAGCAGCCGCCGTGCGTCGATTGCGACGGCGGCTTGGTCGCGCAAGACGCTGTAGATACGTTCGTCGCGCGCGTCGAACGTCTGGGGTTCGGGCCAGTTGAACACGATCGCGCCCACCCAGCGTCCTGCCAACCGAAGTGGTAGCACCACCGAAGCGAGGCGTTTGTTTGTCTGCGTTAGGGCTTGTCGGGTTTCCTCGTCTAGGCGCGTGTCGTTGGCGATGTCGCCGACAAGCAGCAGCTTGTCCGGCTCAGACAGCCACAGCCGGGTGAAGGGATAGTCTGTCAGGTGGTAGCGCTGTCCGAGGTTGCCGGACGGTTCGCTGTATTTGGATACCTCTGCTGCGATCAATGCCCATTCGTAATCGCCGGTTCGATCTGGGTCTATATACATAAGGACCGCCCGTTCTGCGCCGGCGTTTAGCGCGTAAGCGGCGACTGCTGCCAGCAGTTCTTGTTCGTTGGTCGCTGCCACCAGCGCCTGGGTAGCTTCGTAGAGCACCGAAGTCTCGCGCAGCACTTCTTCGCGCTGCTGCTGTCGCAGTTGGCTTTGGATGGCAATAGATGCCTGTCCTGCCAGCGCCATCAGGCGGCGTAGGCGTGTCTCGTCGATCTCGGTGACCCGGTTCATAAGTGGGCTAAAGTAGCCTATCCACTGCCCGGCTGAGAGCAAGGGCACGAAGATTATGCTGCGGGCCTTGAAGAGCTTTGTGAATACATCGCGCATCTTCCCATCGAGGCGTAGATCGTTTTCCAAGTCGCCGGAGACGAAAATCTCGTCGCGCCGCAAGAAGTTGGCAGAGTTGTCCAGCTTGTTGCGGAAGCCGGGTTTTATTATCCGGTCCTCTTCGTTATCGTTCTTATCCCAGACCGCGCGCACTTCGGCATATTCGGGTATATCACCTTCCTCCCAGGGGCGGTTGAACAAGACGATGGCCGCGCGGCTGACATAGGGCAAGTCTGCGCTTTCTAGCATAGCCACGAGTATATCGTCTAGGGTGGTGGCCGCGTTGAGGCTTGCGCTGCCTCGGTAGAGTGCGTTGGTTTCTTCGAGCGTCTTCTGCGTTTGCATAAAGAGGTTCAGGTTATCGATGCGTGTTGCCATCTGCCGAGCCAGCGAAGTGTAGGGCTGGGTCTCTCGTTCGGTAAATTCGTGGACTACCTCCGCTTTGAGGGCCAAGATACCGATCTGGCGTGCGCCGACCCACAAGGGGAACATCGCCGAGGCCCGGATGTTTTGCTGTTTAGCCAATGCACGCGAGTTAGAATCGACGCGCGTGTCGTTTTGGACGTCTTGATAGATAATCGGTTTGGTGGCAGACGAGAAGATGTGGAAGGTCTCGAAGGGGTATCGCTGACCCACCGCGTCGGGCGGCGTCCCTATGCCGCTGTACCAGTTCGCTGCGACGACGACGGTTTTAATTTTCTCGTCGTCTGTGTCGCGTTCAAAGATCAGCACAACCGCCCGGTTGATGACCTCGATCGGCACCTCTTCAAGCGCCGCCGCCAAGATGCCCTGCATGTCGCTTGCCTCGTTGATGCGCCGTCCGGCATTGTATAGGCTCTCGTTTAGCGCCAACGATTCCTGTGTCTGGCGGAAGAGCTGTTGGCTGCGCAGGCTCACCGCTGCCTGGCTGACCATTGTCGATAGCTGGCGTGTTTCATTAGAGGTGGGTGTGAAGGCGGCGTTCCCTAGTGCTTCGATGAACCCCACCCATTGCTCGCCGATCACGAGCGGGATAGAGAGCGCACATGTGAAGCTCGCCTGGGTTACCTCTTCCTTATATGTGACACTCAAGCGCTCATCGGCGGCGACATCATTGCTGATGAAAATCTCGTTTGGCTGCAAGTGCGCCGCGCTTGAGAATTTATCCAGCCGCATCCGGGCAGAGGATACTATTACAAACTTGCCATCTACCCATGATGCCGCAGGTGAGACCCATTCCGGTACATAGCTGCCCGCCCACGGACGGTTGAAGAGCAGGATCGTGACCTTCTCGGCTTGGCCTAGAATCGTGCTCTGGCGCAGTGCATCGAGCAGTTCTTCAAAGTTGTTGGCCTTGTTTATCAGCTCACCGCCCCGGTAGAGTTCGCGGGTTTCGGCCAGGGTCGCTTGTGTCTGCTCGAAGAGCTGGGCGCGCTGGATCGCTACCGATGCCTGTGTCACGATGTTTTGGAAGAGCTGGACATCACGGTCTATGATCTCAGGCGCGTTGGCGGGGCGCGTGGCGGCGATGACGCCGATCACCTTATCGCCCACCAAGATCGGCACTTCAATGGTCCGCCCCATGAAGGCCCTTACCTTTTTCTCTTCCTCGCCCAGCACCTGGGTATCGCTAAATGGCGCATTGAGCACAACCGTATCGCGCTCTTGTATCGCGCGGGTGGCTGGGCTGGGCTGGTCGAGTGCGATCTCTTCGTAGATGATTTCGTCTGTGACGTCTGTGCCCGCGCCGGCCACACCGCGCAGTGTTTTTGTCTCTTCGTCGATCAGTGCAATCCACGCATTGGAATATTCCAGCTCTTCGACGACCGCGCGGACGATGGCGTTATAGACAAGCCGTGGCTCTGCTGTTGCCCGGCTGACGATCTCGGTGAAGTTGTATAGCGAGCGAGCCTCACGCAGCGATGTCTGGGTATCCTCAAAGCGCATCTGGCTCTGGATAGAGACTGCGGCCTGGCCTGCCAGCGTCATCAAACGGCGCTGCCGGGTTTCGTTTAGCTCGACCGGCTGGCTCGTCGCGATAGTCAGGTGCCCGATCCATTGCATCCCTGCCACCAGGGGTACAAAGATCATGCTGCAAGCCGAGAATGTATGTGTACACAAGGTGCGTGCTGCCGGGTCGAGCCGAGGGTCGGTGTTTACGTCGGTGATGGCTAGAACCGCGTCTGGTTGCAGCAGGTGGGCGAAGGAAATCTCGCTGAACGGGAAGCGGTTGCCCGATACAAATATCGGATCGTCTGTGCGCTCGTCCCACGAGGCAATGAAGTCGATATATTCGGGCATGTCGTCCCCCACCCAGGGGTGGTTGTACAGCCCGAAGGCAGCGCGGCTGACGGCGGGTAGTTCGGTCCCTTCGAGCATGGCTTCGAGCACTGCGTCGAGTGTATTGGCCGTATTGATGCGCGCGCTTGCCTGATAGAGCGCTTCGGTATCTTGCAGGCTGAGGCGCGTGCGCTCTAGTAGACGTCGGTTCTGGATCACGGTCCCGGCCTGGTCGACCAGGCTGATGATCCGGCGTATCTCAACCTCGTTGAGCTTTAGTGCACGTGCCGAATGTGCTGCGAACATGCCGATCCACTGCTTGCCGACGACGATCGGGAAGAATGCGGCCCCGCGTGAGCCAAGACGCCCCATCGCCATGCGCAATTTGTTGTTGGCGCGCACATCGGTGGTCACGTCTTCGATAATCAGCGGTTGGCCGGGCTGCAACAAGCCGGTGAAGGGGAAGTTCTCGAAGGTATATTCGGTATCATGCGCCAACGCCGACGGTTTGCCGCTCCGTTCCCAGGTCGCGACTATGCTGCCTTTTTCGGGTGGTTTATCGCCCCATGCCCGGTCGAAGAGCAAGATGCTTGCCCGCTCCATACGTCCCAACACGGTCGAGTCGATCAGGGCTTGCAATATTTCGTCAAGCGTGGTTGCGCGGATCACTCGGTCACTGCCGGCGTAGAGCGTCTCGGTTTCGGCCAGGGCGAGCTGGGTTTTCTCATCGAGCCGGCGGTTCTCGACCGCGAGGGATAGGCGCTCGGCGACTGCTTCTAGAAGCGCTTTCTCGTCGTCGGTCCATCGCCGTCTGGTATTGTCATCGTGGATGCCCAGCGCGCCGATCGGCAGCCCTGAGACTTTGATCGGGGCGACGAGGGCCGCGTGGTCGGTTTTGCCGTTCGCTTCTTTGATGATGAGCCTCTGTCTCTTTATCGCCTGCTGCACCTCCGGCAGCACCGCGTCGCCAAGCGGCGCGGTCTCATAGTGCGTCACCTCGGCGGTTTCTGAATATTCTATCCATGCTCTGCGCACGAGGCGGCGTTCGGCGGCGCGTGCTTCGGCCAACGCTGCCTCTGTCTGTTTGAGGGCCTCTTGGTTCTGGGCGAACAGTTGGGCGGTTTGGATAACCCCGGCGACTTGGTTCGCGATGGTCTGCAACACTGCGATGTTTTCTTTGCCAAAGGCGTTTTCTTCTACGCTCTGCACCGTCATCGCCCCGATGACCTTGCCGCGCACACGCAGTGGCAGGGCCAGCTCGGAGCGGGTGTCCGGCAGGTGTGGGTTTTTGTAGTGTTCGGTTTCTTGTGACACGTCATCGGAGATGCGCGGGCTGTTCTTCGCGATACATTGTCCGATCATCGAGGTGCAACCGACCTCCAGCCGGTGGCCTTCGGCCAGCATCCGCGCGCCGGCCTCACCGCTGCCGGCTTTTAGCTCGGCAAAGTGTTCTTCTTCGTCTAATAGGAATATCCCGACATAGTAAAGCCCCATCCGGTCGCGCGTCATCTCCACGATGTTTTCCATCGAGGTTTGTACGTCGTCCATATTGACGATAGACCTTGAGACCTCGGCGGCGGTCAGCAGCCCGCGAGTGCGTTCGGCCACGTTCGCTTCTAGGGTGGCGAGCGTTTCAGATACATTGTCGGCCAGGGTGTTCAAGGCTTGGGCCAGCTCGCCGGTTTCGTCGCGCCAGATTAACGGGGCGCGGACGCTCAGGTCGCCGGCGGTGAGCTGGCGTGCGACCTCGACCAGCCTGGTGATGGGCGCCACGACGCCACGTGCAACCGCTATCGATATTGCGATCGCGACTACGAGGAACAGGACGGTGGAGAGCACGCCGTTTGCGACCGCGCTGTTGACCGGCGCGTAGGCTTCTTCCTGAGATTGGGCGGCGAACATGAGCCAGCCCAGGTTGTGGATGGCCTCGGTTGCGCGCGGGTCTCCGATCGTCACTTTGGCGATGTTGGCGTAGCCCAGCACGATCGGGCTGCCCTCATGACCGATGGCCTCGCGCTGCCCGCTGACGGTGTTTGATATTTCCGGTATATGCCAGGAGGGGGGCAGTTGTTTGCCGACATGTTTTTCGTGGGGGCCGCTTAGGATGGTGCCCTCGCGGTTGGCGATTATATAGTGGCCGCTTTCACCGAAATTCCCCAGCCCGAAGACGTGGTAAGTGTTTTCTATCGCGAAGGTGCTGCGGACGATGCCGATAACTTCGCCGTCTGCGGTGGTGATGGGCACTGCGATGATTAGGGCGTTTATCTGGGCGCTTTCGTCATATTGGGGTTGGCTGATGTAAAAGGCGCCCTCTCCGTCGTTGTATGTCGTCTGCCACCAATCCTCGTCGGCTTGGTAATAGTCGGTGGTGCGGTTGGTGGCCGCGATCAGCGCGCCTTCGCGGTCGGTGATGAAAATCTCGGCGTGGAGGGGGAAGGCTTCTTGATAGCCGAGCAGCTGCGCGGTGACCGGGTTGCGGTTGGGGTTGATGATGCGCTGGATCAGGGATGTGTTTGAGCCGGCTTCGCGCCATTCCGCATCAACGGCGAGCAGTTGTGCTTCGATGTCTTCCGGGGTTCCGTCGTAGCGTTTGTTCGAGATTCTGGCGTGTTCTTGGATGCCATCGACGAGGGAGATGCTGCGCACGACGGCGAGCTGCCCGTCGAGGACGTATGCGAGGTGCTCCATGTGTGCGCTGGCGAGGGTTTCGAACTGTCCGCCGATAGAATCGCGCAGTTCTTCTTGGAGGGTGAATATATTAAACAGCGTGTTGACGCTTAGGGAGAGCAGAACCACAGAGACGCTGCCGACCAGTATCTTAATCCAGATAGACCAGTTG
>CAZJBO010000089.1:0-9256 GCA_964544075.1 uncultured Anaerolineae bacterium | reverse complement strand
CATGCTTGTGCTGGTCATTGTGCGCCTCCGGTTAGTCGTAGCGGATGCGTGGGTCGAGCCACGCATAGGTCATGTCGGTAAGGAGCTGGAAGATCACGACCGCGACCGAGATCAACATCAGGTTGCCCATCAGGACGGGGAAGTCGGCGCGTTCGAGGTGGTGGAGGAACAAGCGCCCCATGCCGGGCCATTGGAAGATCGATTCGGTGACCATTGCGCCCGCCAACAGGAAGGGCAGGTCGAGGCCGATTAGGGTTACCAACGGCAGGGCGGCGTTCTTGAAAGCGTGCATCCAGAGGATGTACGTTTCGCTAAGCCCCTTCGAGCGTGCGGTACGGATGTAGTCTGAGTGAATGACTTCCAACATGGTCGAGCGGATGTAACGGCTGTAGGTTGCGATGCTGATTGCCGCGATGGGGAGGAGGGGGAGGAGCATGTGTTTGGCTAACTCGAAGACGGTGTTATCGGCGCCGGGGGAGTACATCCCCATCGTCGGCAGGTAGGGCAGGCCCCACTTCTTGAAGTTGACCGAGAAGACGAACATCAACACAATACCCAGCCAAAAGACCGGCATCGAGAAGGTGATGAAAGAAAGCCCGGTTAAGAGATGGTCGCCGATAGAATATTGGCGCAGTGCCGAGAACATGCCGATAGCCAGCGAGAATAGGATAATTACGATCTCGGCAGGGATCATCAGAATCAGGGTGTTCTTGACACGCGGTCCGATCACATCGACCACCGGGCGACGTTCGACTATCGAGTTTCCCAGGTCGCCGCGCAGAATGCCTTTACGCTTGCCCCAGGTCTCCTCCGTGCCGTCGAAGTCCATATCGAAACGGTCCCAGTCGTTGCCGACCAGCCAGTAGATATATTGCATATAGACAGGTTGGTCAAGCCCAAGCTGACGCTCTAAACGCTCACGGTCACGTGCGCTCACGCGCTTTCTTCCCCCCATCGTTGCGACCGGATCGCCGACGTTGACCATCAAGATAAACAGAATCACGCTTATGAAAAAGAGCAAGGGTATACCTTGCAACAACCTGCGGATAATGTAGCGGCCCACTAGAGTCCTCCGAATCAAGTGGGGGCGGACGGCGTGTCAAACCCCTATACCGCCCCCATCCAAAATCTGCACCAATGCGCCAAGTAAGCGCGTGGGCATACCACGCGCTTACCTGATTAACATGACAGCTGGTCTATTCGACAATCTCCCACTCTTGGGCATTCCACATTGCGCTCGGCGGGGCACCGGAGAGGCGGACATTCTGCACGCGGGGGCTGACGGCCCACCAGTCCGCATCGGAGAGCACACCCACCCAGTAGAGTTCTTCCTGCATGATCTTATCGATCTCGTGGAAGATCTCGGCACGGGCAGCCGGGTCTACCTCAATGATCTGCGCATCGAACAGTTCTTCGAGCCGATCGTCACAGACCTGCTGGATGTTGCCGCCGGCGGGGTTTTCGTCAGAGGCGATCTCGAAGCAGCGCCACGCAGTGGTGTTGGGGTCGGGCCAGGAGGGGTTGCTGGAATATTCTGCGATGTCGAACTCACCGGTGGCGATGATGCCGCCCTCGGCGTAGGTGCTGAAGTATTGGTCGCTGGCGTAGGTATAGAGTTCAACGCAGACGCCGATCTCGGCCAACTGCTGCTGCACTACCGGCCCGATCGCCAGGCGCAAGCCGCGCTGGTTGGTGGCGAAGGCGATTTCGAGTTCCATGCCGTCCTTGTCGCGGCAGCCGTCATCGTTGCTATCCACCCAGCCTTCCTCGTCCAGGAGGGCTTTAGCGGCTTCGGGATCGTAGGGCAGAGGTTCGAGGTCGGGGTTAGCGAAGGGTGTGCCGTCCCAGAAGCTCGCAACCACATGAGAGCTGGGCATGATCTCATCGACAACCTGATAGCGGTCGAAGCCCAGGACCAGCGCTTTGCGGACGTTTACGTTCTGCAGCGCGGGGTGCCCGGTATCGTCCGAGCGCACGTTGATGAACCAGCCTTCGTTGTAGCCGGAGGCAACCATGAAGGCATCGACACCGGCTTCCATGATGACCGCTGCGCCGTCGTTGTCGAAGAAGGTGCCCAGATCGGCGTTGCCGCTCACCAGGTCGGCGACCTGTGCGTCGTCATCAACGCCTACGCGGACATAGATAGTCTCTACTTTAGCCGGGGCATCGAACCAGTCTTCGTTGCGTTCGAAGAGGATGTGGCTACCGCTCTCCCACTCGGTGCAGACGAAGGGGCCGTTGCCCACAGAGGGAACCCGGTTCCAATCGGCGTTATCGATGCTGCCCTCCGCCTCAAAGACCGGGCCGAGGACGTGCTTGGGCAGTACGCCACCGCCGAACAGAGAGGTCAGCCAGGGTGCATATGGCTCGTTGAAGGTCACCACGACGGTTTGTGCATCAGGTCCTTCAACGCTTGCGACGTAGGTCTCGTAAGGGTCACGGCTAGAGACTGCGTTGCCGGGGTCGATGACCATCTCGTAGGTGAATACGAAGTCTTCTGAAGTCACCGGCTCGCCGTCGGACCAGTAGATATCATCGCGCAGTGTCAGGGTGATGACGGTGCCGTCGTCGTTGATGCCGCCGTTATCCCGGCTGGGGATTTCGGTGACCAGGCGCGGGACGGCTACGAGGTTATCGTCGAAGTTCCACGGTGGGAGCAGGTATAGGCTCTGCATGATGGAGGCAAACCACATGTTTGAGTAGTAGGGGTTCAGCGTATCGGCTTCTTGCACCAAGTCGATGACGATGGTGCCGGCGTCCTGTGCGCTGGCCGAGAGGGGCATGATGGTGATCGTCATGACGGCAACCACGAATAAGCAAAGGGTCTTGCGGAATTTCATTGCTTTCTTTACTCCTTATCTGCCTTCAAGAGTTTGTATGTGCACATGGGCCAAGACAGTTTAGTTTTATCGATAGGCACTCCTTTCCGTATTGTAGACAAAGCCAGCGAGCGCTGCCGTAGCAACGCGCCTCAAACTAGAAGGTTGCGTTTGCGTCAATGTGTGAGGGGGAATCTTTGTGTATCAAGCGCTTTTACCCACCAAGCCGCTTTCCTCAGCTAAGCTAGTATAAACGTTACGCACTAACCTGACAAATCTCAGTGGGTCTCCGGTTGGGCGACGCTGATTGTAGGGAAGGTCGTCCTTACGAAACCGCCGTAGGACCCCATATGATATGTGGCTCCCCCCCAAACTTTGATGTGGTACAAACTGCGCAACTTTTATACAGTATATTCGTAAAGAATAGTAGGCAATGCTATATGCAATGCCTCTTGGTCGGAAAGGCAGGCACACGTGTCTGGAAATACAAGGACCGCCGCGAAGAAAGCAGCGGAACAGGAACGCGACAAGCAGTTGGTTGGGCGTATTTTAGATGGTGATACAAGCGCCTTTGAAGAGTTGGTGCACATCTATCAATCAACCGTGTTTAACCTGGCATACCGGATGCTCGGCGAGCGCACCGAGGCGGAAGACGCCGCACAAGAAGCCTTCTTGCGCGCCTATCGTCACATGCATCGCTACGATATGAAACGCCCGTTCAAAACCTGGCTCCTTACCATCACCAGCAATTATTGCATCGATCGGCTGCGCCGCCGCCGTCTTACCTGGCTCTCGATAGACGAACCCCTTCCCCCACACCCTGCGCTCTCCAGCAACGCCCCCGGCCCCGAAGAAGCCGCCATCCGCAGCGACCGCGCCGCATTGGTCCAAGATATGCTGGCAGAACTCTCGCCCGACTATCGTTTGGTGGTGATCTTGCGCTATTGGTATGATTACTCGTATGCCGAGATCGCCGAGGTGACCGGCACAAGTGAAAGCGCCGTCAAGAGCCGACTCTTCCGCGCCCGGCGCACACTGGCCGAAAAGATACAAGTTAAACCGACCGGCAGCCTTGTGTCGGCCATGGAGGGGTGACCCATGTTATATAAAGATCACCAAGCAGACATCATCAACCGCATACTCGATGCTTCACCCGGCCCCGAAGACTGGGCTGCTCTCAATGCTCTGCTCGACGCTTCGCCCGATGACGCGCTTTTATGGGATGGGGTGCGCGACGTTGACCGGATGCTGCGCCAAGCCCCGATGCTCGCCCCATCGTCGGGCTTCGTCGTACGGGTGATGGAAAGAGTCGAAGCCGAGGCTGTGGTCAACAACCAAGAGGATGACAGCGTTTCATTGGTAATGACAATGCGTTTGGTAGTCCTGACGCTTGTGGGCGTGGTGGTGATGTCTCTCCTCCGCTTTGCCTTCACACGGTTCTTTGGCCCGCTGCCGACGCTCGACGAGGTGTTAGCTCATATCGGACACTTGATCGGCAGCATTATCGATGTAATCAAGCTGATCTCCGGATTCATCGCACGTTTCCCCATGCTGCCGGCAATCGGTCTGGCTGCCGTACCGCTGGCCTTCGCCACAACATGGTTGGTGGTCTATTACACACCCAGAGACCAATTGCGGCGCGTGGCGGTCCGCTATCTGACGGCATAGCCAACGGTGCAGGGATGCAGGGCGAACAATACCCCTACAAAGAGGTCTTGTCCCAATAGACTCTCCATCGAGTTTTTGCGTGTGTTGGCTGCGTTATCTACAATCTAGATATGATTACTATACAGGTCAAGGTCGTCTTGCCATCCGACGAGATACGCGAGCTTGCGCTACCGCTTAATAGCGATATCGATCAGCTTTACGCGCGGCTTGTCACGCACGGTGCGCTGCCGACTATCACCGGGCGCGGCGAGCCGATCGCTTACGGCTTCTACCATCGGCGCAGCAGCACATACCTTCCCGCCCACGTCAGCCTCACCGACGCGGGTGTGCGCAATGGCGACATCGTCGATGTGACGCCCTGGCCCACCGCCGCCCCCCCCGCACGGGCACAGCGGCAAACTGCCGATGCCCTACAACGCACGATCCCGAAGCGCCGGTTGTTGATCTTGGCATTGGCGATCGTGTTGATCGTCTCCGCAGTGGGCGGCATGAGCTTAGTGTTGACCGACCGCGATGGTGACGATAGTAATACGTCAACCGCAGCGCTTACCATGACCACAACGGCCACAACCACTGCGGCGACCTCGGCCACCATGACGTGCACCCCCACCCGCGCGCGCGTCACCGCAACACCATATCCGTCTTCCCCGTCCACCCGTCCGCCAACCGCCGATACGTTCCACTAGAACTACCCGACCGAGGGCGCAGCGCTCCGGTCAGGTATGATCTATCCCTCCCCTCTATTTTCATCCTCGGCAAAACGCGCCCGCCAGGGTCGCTCGGCTAACTTCGCACCTTGCGCACCAAGCCAACCGGTGCGCGATGCGTGGTATACATCAAAGGCCGGCACATAGGGCTTGATGTCGAGTAAGGGCGTGCCGTCCAACATATCCACCCCCAGCACATGCAGCACGGGCGGGTCTCCCAATACGACGCGCTCTAGGCGCACCACGGACAGCCCAAGCGGGTTAGGCCGGTGTGGGTGGCGGGTAGCGAAAAGCCCGCGCGCGACATCATCGAGAAAGGGTTGTACGGTCATGCTGGGCGGGCCGGATTTGTGGAAGTGGTAGAGCAAGAAGATATGCGAGAAGCCGTCGAGGTCTGTCAGAGCCGCACGGTAGGCCGGGTCAAGCTCGACACGTCCGGCGGCTTCGACACGGGCCGATTGAATGGGCATACCGGCGCGCGCGGTGAAGGGTGTGTGAATTATGCCGATGGGTTGATAGTGTATTGTCTTATCGTCGTTCATTGTTGAGGATGCGCCTATTTGTCCGTTTCACGTATAATTATCATGCGATTGGATATATAGCTTCCCAAGCAAACGTGGAGTGTGATGTGATGCGTTATCAAAAGTGTGCTCTCCTATGCCTGTTGTCGATTGTGCTCGTAGCGGCTGGCTGCAAGCCCGCGCCGACACCGGTACCCACCGCAACCCCGCTCCCCGCGCCGACCGGGGTATTTGTACAATACGAGCCGGGCACCCCGGTACCAGAAGCTGCGGCCACGCTAAGTTATGATATTGTACCTCTGATGGGGCAGTGGTTGTTAGATTTCACTTTCGACTTTACCGGAGGCACGGTAATCGACCAAACGACCTTTGGGATGTCGTTTGGTTTTTGGGTCGATGCAAGCGGGAAGTTCAGCGGGCAGGGCGAGATGAGCGTGACCGCATCGAATCCCGAATGCGACGTACATGTCGTAGAGGGTGATGTCTTCAACGTAAATATAGAAGGTTACGTTGAACACGTTGATGAAGAAGGGCAAGGAGCCGAAACGTTCTTTGTGGTAGAGCTGGTGCCCGAAGATGGAATGTTGATGCAGCACTACGAGATGTATTGCCCCAGCGAATTTATCGCTTATAAATCGCAGTTGTTGTGGGAGGGCTTGCGCCAGGCCGAGGCAAAGAGCTTCCGCATCCCGGCAGTGTTAGGCACGCGCCAGACCTTCTCCTATGAGGTTACCTCGGCCACGCAAGACTATATGAACTACCGGATGGAATCGACGGTCTACGTGGGCAGGTAGCCGGGCTTTCAGACATCCAGCGCTGTTGCCGCCCCTGCCAACGTGACAAAGTCCGACCGGCCCAAAGCACGCGCCAAGCGCGCCGCTGCCGGCACCGGCGCACCGATGCTGTCGAGCCAGTCTGTATCGATAAAGATGTCGCGCGGGGGGCCTGCACGCCGGATGCCTCCCGCGTGCAGCACCAACACCCGCTCGGCAAAGACGGCCACTGCGTCGGCGTCGTTCTCTACCATGATAACCGTTACATCGCCATGCGCGCGTAGGTCGGCTATAGCGTGCAGCACTTCAGCGCGGCCTTGCGGGTCGAGGCTGCCGACCGGCTCGTCGAGCAAGAGCACATCCGGCTGCATTGCCAGGGTTGCGGCGAGCAGCACACGCTTCTGCTCACCGCCGGAAAGGGTGTCCGGCGCACGATGGCGTAAAGCGTTTAGACCGCAAACATCGAGTGCCCGGTCGATGCGGGCGCGCATCTCGGCACGCGGGACCGCCAAGTTCTCCAGCCCCCACGCGATCTCCATCTCGACCGTGGAGTTGAAGAGCTGACCCTCAGGGTCTTGGAAGACCATCCCCACACGCCCGTTAACCAGCATCGAGCCGCTGCGCTCGCCCCCGGTAAGGCGGGGTGCGAGTCCGGCCAGCAGCAGTAAGAGCGTGGTTTTGCCGGCCCCGTTCGGCCCGATGATGCCGGTGAAGGTGCCCGGTGCGATGTCCAGGTCAACGCCTGTCAGCACCTGCACGGCCTCGCCTGCCTCAAGGACGGGCGGATAGGCAAAGCGCAAGTCTTGGCAACAGATGGTCGACATCAGGAATGGCGGATGATGGGCGGATAGGCGCGGCGCACGGCCAGATAGACCACGATACCGACCATGCCGGTAAGCTCTTGCATGATGTTTGGGGAAACCTCAAGGAGCGCCTCCCCACGGCCTAGCAAAAAAAGCGCCTCGGAGATGTAGTAGCCTAGAACCACGATCACGCCGCCGACCACGACGGCAGATGTAAGAGAGATATAGTCGGTCTTGCCGTGCGCGATGCGTCCCACTATGTAGCCCTGTGCGCCATGTACAAGTATGGAGGTGATGGTAAAGATGGGGTAGCCGCCCACCACATCGGCCAGCCCCGTCCCCACGCCGCCGGCAACCGCGCCGACGACCGGCCCAAAGGCCAGCGCTGCAAAGTTGATGGCAATATCGCCCAGATGCACATATCCACCGGCCAGCGTCTGCAACCGGATGAAGGTCAGCGCCATAATCAGCGCGCCCATCACCGCGATGAGTGCTATTTGCCGCGTGTCGACTTCGGTTTGTTTGTTTTGACGCATGTTTACTCCTCTGCGGGGGACCAGCGCGCCCCGCACATCCGAACGGTTAGTTGTCGGCTGCCTCCAACGCAGCATCTATGATCGCCCGGAACTCGGCGAAAGGCTTTGCCCCTACGACCAATTCTCCGTTGACCGTAAAGCTCGGCGTGCCGCTCACGCCGAGTGTCTGCGCAGTATCAAAGTCGTCTTGGACCTCGGCTATCGTCGCGTCTTCGTCGAGGCAAATCTTAAAGGCGTCTACGTCGAGGCCCAGCGTCCCCGCGATGGCGGCGAAGGTTTGGGCGTCATAGCTGCCCCGGTTGGCGAACAGATAGTCATGATACTCCCAGAACTTGCCCTGCACGTTTGCACATTCGGCAGCGTGCGCCGCCTCAAACGACCCCAAGACCGGTGCGTCCCGGTAGACGAACTCAACATCATCGCCGTAGGTGTTCAAAATCTGGTGCAGGGTATCGTTATAGAAACGCGCGCAGAAGCCGCACGAGAAGTCGGAGTATTCTACGATGGTGACCGGGGCATCTTTTACGCCGAGCGCGGGGTCACCGTCTGCGGTGAGGTGTGCGGTGGAATGGTCGATGTCGCCGGGCGCGTTGAGCGGCACCGAGGCAGCAAGGGTTTGCTGTACTTCGTCATGGGTAAAGAGGTTGGCTGCCGAGGACGTCGTCTTGGTCGGCCCCTGGCCGAAGATGAAGGCTGCTACAACGAAGCCGGCGAAGAACGAAACGCCGATCAACAGGAGCATATTTACCCAGGTGGGGAACGGTGACGCGATAGCGGCGGCTTCGGCCTCGGCGCGCTGCCGGGCGGCCTCTTGCTTGCGTTGTTTTTTAGACATC
The DNA here is from genome assembly GCA_964544075.1 of uncultured Anaerolineae bacterium. Taxonomy (GTDB): domain Bacteria; phylum Chloroflexota; class Anaerolineae; order Aggregatilineales; family JAFGMM01; genus JAFGMM01. The sequence goes on along the minus strand of CAZJBO010000089.1, from coordinate 593 downwards.
TTTTGTGCCATCTCAATAACCCTTTGCTACGGCTCGGTTGCGCTTGAGGGATTATACACCACAACAGGGAAAGGTGGCTTACCCGCCCGCCTCCAGCACCTCCAACAAGATCGACACTGCCCGCTCCACCAAGACCGGGCAAGGTACATCATCGCCATAACCGGCCTCTCTAAGGTCTTTGCAGCGCGTTGGGCCGAACACCGCACCGAACTGTTCCAGGTATTGTACGGTCAGCTGCTTGCAATGACCGGGGTTTTGCGAGCGGTCGTCGCGTCCATACAGAACGCCGATGAGCATAACGCCTCCGCTCAACGCCCCGCACAGCTCTTGATAGCTACTCCCCACGCCGCCGCCCCAGCCGGTAGCAGCGCGCCGCAGCACGTTATCAACCAAGCCTAGTTTGTGCTCGCCCACGGCAAGCAATATAGATTCCGCTCAGTTGTAACCCTGTTTCATCAACTGAGCGGCGTGCTGCGCGGTTTGTTGGTATTCGTTCATAATTGACTCCTGATGTAGAGGCGTGGGGAAACAAAGTCAGCGTAAGATGTAGCCGGCAGTGCAGATCAAGCCGTGCATCAACAGCGCAAAGGATA
>CAZJBO010000088.1:1428-9290 GCA_964544075.1 uncultured Anaerolineae bacterium | reverse complement strand
ATGCGAGATGCTGCGTAGGACCATGTTCTCTCTCTGTCTGTTTGCCATACTCACCGGTCTGCCCGGTGCACAGCTTAGGTCTGCCGCGCAAGAGGATGCCGCACCGACTGCGCGTGCCATCGAGACCTGCCGTGTCTATGCCGTGCCGCCATCGGAAGGCGTGAGTGCCGACCCCATAGCTACCCTGCCGGCCCAGACCATCGTCACGCTGAAGGGGCGCAGCGTCAGCGGGGCATGGCTGCAAATACGCACCGCAGACGAACTTGTAGGGTGGGTCGCGCGCGCCGAGCTGCAGCTTGGTGACAGTGTGGTGCTGGCCGACCTGCCGGTCATCAGCGAGCCGGCCCCCAGCGCCGTCAGCTTCAATATGCACACCGGCCCTAGCCCCGCCTATACGCTCGTGGCTGTGCTGCCGTATGGCGCACGCTTGGCCGTGACCGGGCGCAACTTCGATGGGACTTGGCTCTTGGCCCATACTGCGGGGGGACGTCTGCGCGGTTGGGTCGAGGCGCGCCACGTGACTCTGGACGCCGGTGTCAGTGTGTTTAGCCTGCCGGTGATCGATACGCTCTCCGACCCAAACCCGCCCTCTGCCGAGGACATCACCCTCCGCACCGGGCCGGGGGAGGGCTTCTCGTCCGGCGATGTGGTCGCGCCGGGCACACATCTCCAGATCGAGGGGCGTGATGTGAGCGGGGCGTGGCTGTTGGTGCACACCGATGACCGCATCACGCGCGGTTGGATCGCAGCGGACGATATGACGCTCGGTGACGGTGTGACGCTGGAGACTCTGAAGGTGATTGAGGACCCCGCCAACCTTGACCCGCTCGCGCCGCCGACGATTGACTTCCGAGACGGCCCCGGCATGGAGCATCCGGTGACGGCGTCGGTGCCCTGGGGCACGCGGCTTGGGGTCGAGGGGCGCAACCATGCGGCAACCTGGCTGCTGGTCTATCAGATGGATAACACGGGCGTGCGCGGCTGGATCGAGGCGGGCGACATGACCCTGGACGCCGATACCCCGCTGCTTGGCCTGCCGGTGGCCGATGAGACCGCCCCGGTAGTTGTCGCTGCGGGCCAGCCGCCGGAGGTGGCAAACAATCCCGATGCCCCCAACATCCCCGTCCTGCCCCAGCCTCCGGCACACCCGCTTGATGCACCCGCGCTCGAAGCGCTGAGGGCGCGTTTATACGGGGCACCGGCGGTGCCGGTTTCGATCAGTGCGCGGGCGCGGCAGATACTCCGGCAGGGCGTACAAAATGGGATGCGCCCCAATGTCTTCTCAAAGATCGGTGACTGCCACACGGCACACTTGGGGTTTATGCATCCGTTGGGGGTCAACGAGTATGAGCTTGGCCCGTATCGCTATCTGCAAGCGACCATCGATTACTTCTCGGCGACCCCGCCGCGCCAGGGGGTGCCGAACTCGTTCGAGAACGCGAGCTTTGCCGCCGTATCGAGCTTCACGGCAGCGTCGGTGCTCGACCCGGTATGGGCTAACCCCGATTATTGCAGCCCCGGCGAGTCGCCGCTGGCCTGTGAGTATCGTATCGTGCGCCCGAACGTGGCGATAATCATGCTCGGCACGATGGATGTGACGGTGTATGACGCGGCAAGCTATGAGGCTTATATGCGCCGTGTGGTGCAGGAGACCATTAGCCGGGGCATATTGCCGGTGCTGACCACCTTCCCCAGCGACCCGGAGCGCTATTGGGCCGAGTCTTTGGCGTTCAACGTTGCCCTGCTCGACATCGCGCGCGAAGAACAGATACCGATCATCAACCTCTGGCTGGCTACGCGCACGCTGCCGAACAACGGCTTGGTCGATGACCATATGCACCTCAGCTATAAAGGCGAGCGCCGCCTTAACGTCAATGGTCCAACCGACCGTTGGATATCGTTCGGCGGGGACGAGCTGGTGTGGGGCCACACGTTGCGCAACCTCGTCACGCTCCAGACTCTAGATTTGATCCGGCGCAGCCGATAAAGTCTTACGAGTCGCTGTGGGTGGCTTCATACGTTGCGTCCATGTGGTCGGCAATCTCGTCAATGCGCAGCTGGATCAGCTCTATGGTGGCCTGACCGCGCGCGACAACCGCGCGGACATCGACATTAGGGTCGATGCGGTAAGCCTCAAAGGTATTGATGATTTCATAGGTGAGCGCGTTGATAAGCTCTTGCGTCTCTTGTGCACATCCCGCCGGTACGGGTAGGGTGTCGAGGCTTTTCTTATAAGCGTACATCTGCGTCATCGCCGCCTCTAGGTCGGCAGGCGCGGTGTTGGCGGCCTGGACCATTGCCGCGCCGAAGGCCTCGGATAGATAGGTGGCCCGCTCGCTCCAGTTATCCACGTCGGCGGGGCGGCAGCCCTCGACGAGATGCATAGCGCCGGGCGCGAAGGCCGGGAGCGTGGGCGCCGGAGCGGTATTGTTTGAAGACCCCGACCCACACGCTGCGAGCAGTAGGGCCGTGGCTAAGGCAAGCAAGGTTGGCAAGCTGCGTTTTGTCATTATTGTCGCTCCTGAAACCGCTTCGATACCTTATTATACGTTATCTACTCACCGGGGGCGTTGAGTCTTAGGCGTTCCCTTTGGTCACCTGCCCCCACAGAGAGCAGGTGGACAGATACCCGTCCGGCAAGCATCCTTGCAATGTGGCATATTGGGCGGCTGCGATAGTACAATGCGAACATGAGCGAGATTGAAGAAGTCAAGGCGCGGCTGGATATCGTCGAGTACATATCGGCGTATACCCAGCTCAAGAGGTCTGGGCGCAACTATAAAGGCTTGTGTCCCTTCCACAACGAGAAGACGCCGTCTTTCGTGGTCTTCCCCGATACACAGACTTGGCGCTGCTTCGGCGCGTGCGGCGAAGGTGGCGACATCTTTAGCTTTGCCATGAAGCAGGAGGGCTGGGGCTTCGGGGAGGCGTTGCGCATCTTGGCCGAGCGCGCCGGGGTCACGCTGAAGCCGCGCGGCAACCAGCCTCGGCAGATCGAGACCTACGAACGGCTCCGCGCGCTGCTCGCCGAGGCGACCACCTATTACAACCATCTGCTCCTGAACGCGCCGGAGGCCGCGCGTGCGCGCGCATACGTCGCCGGGCGCAAGCTGAACGACGCCACCGTGCAGGCCTTCATGCTCGGCTATGCGCCCGATAGCTGGGATGCTACGCGCAAGTTCTTGCAAGGGAAGGGTTATACCGAACAAGAGATCATTGAAGCCGGCTTGATGGTGGTGCGAGAGGAAGAAGGCAAGCGCTATGACCGCTTCCGGCAGCGCCTAATGATCCCCATCCGGGACGGACGCGGGCGCACCGTGGGCTTCGGCGCGCGCGCGCTCGACCCCGACGCCATACCGAAGTACCTCAATTCGCCCCAGAGCGTGCTCTTTGACAAAAGCCGCATCCTCTTTGGCCTCGATATGTCACGGCGCGGCATCCGCGAGCAAGAGACGGCGGTGTTGGTCGAGGGCTACATGGATGTGATGCAGGCGCACCAGGCCGGTTATGGTAACCTCGTGGCGCAGATGGGCACCGCGCTCAGCGCCGCGCAGCTTGCCCAGCTTAGCAAATATGCGCGCCGCCTCATCCTCGCGCTCGACCCCGACGCGGCAGGTATGAAGGCCACCATGCGTGACCTGGAGGTGGCGCGTAAGACGCTCTCCGAGCAGAGCATCAACGTGCAGGGGATGATCGTATACGGTGGGCGCCTCAACCTCGACATCCGGGTGCTCAGCCTGCCAAAGGGATATGACCCGGACGCCTTGATCCGCGAGCAGCCGGAGGAGTGGCCGCGCCTTCTCGACTCTGCACTGCCGGTGGCGGAGTATGTCATCCGCCGCAGCACCGAGGGGCGCGACCTCGGCGACGCCTTCGAACGCGAACGCATCGCGCGGGCGCTGCTGCCCATCCTCGCCGCCACCGAGAGCCAGGTGCAGAGGTATAGTAACTTGCAAGCGTTGGCGCGCATCGTGCGCATCCAGGAGCGCACCCTAATCGAATGGGCCGGACAGCAGCCCAAACCGCAAGCCCGCCGCAAGCCTGCCCAAGCGGTCAAGGCCGCGCCGCGCCGAGGGACGGGTGAGTTCGATGAGGATGAAGGCCCCCCGCCGCGCGTGTTCGAAGGGGAGACCCCGCGCCGCCCCGCGCCGCTCCCACCCACCACCCGGCACGAGCGCTATTGCCTGGCGCTGCTCATCAAGCGGCCTGAGCTGATCTATCGTGTTGACCGCCGTCTGCAAGAGCTTGCATTGTCGCGTTTGCAAGCCGATGACTTCAGCCAGGCCGGGTTGCAAGAGGTCTTCCGCACCTTCCAGGCGGCATTGGCGCAAGACGCTCTATCGCCTATAGACTATATGTACACGTCCCTGCCGCCGCTGTTGGTCGAGATTCTGGACCACTTGCAGCGCGAGCGGTTGGGCGACCTTGAAGATGCGCACGTGGTGGATGAGGCTTTGGGTGCGCTGCTGCGGCTGCGCAAGAGCAGCTTGCTGCGGCGCCTGAACGAGGTGCGCTTCTTACAAACCGAGGCGCGCGAGAGGGGCGATGAGGCGAGGGCAGCCGAGTTAGCCGGTATTATAAGTCTATATGCACAGGCGCTGCGCCTGCTTGACAAGGCTCTTGATAATAGAGTGGTAAAGCCGTCGCATCAGTAGGTCGCGCTGCGGTAGGACGACGGGGTTCGCTCGATGACACGAGCACGGAGATAACGTTGGATTCAGAACCGCCCAATGACTTCATGGCGGATGCCGAGGGTAACATGACACAACATGAAGACGAGTTCGCCGCGTCTGGTGGATCGGGCGTGCTCGATGACCCGGTGCGTATGTATCTCAAGGAGATCGGCCAGGTACCCTTGCTGACCTCCAGCCGCGAGACCTGGTTGGCCTCATTGATTGTGTCGGTTGGTATGCTCAATCAGGTTGCCGAGCGCCTATCGGAGGCGGATGAGGTTGTGCTGCCCTCGGATATATGGCTCGACCTATGCGCCTTGTTGCTCCAGAAGTGGGCGCGCGTGGTCAAAGATGCCGGCGCCTTCGACCTGGACCCGCCCGATTTCTCGTTGTTGCTGGACGAAGTGCAGATGATCTGCCAACACTGGGATGACGATATAGATTCGTATGTGCGGCATTACTTGCAACAGCGCGACTGGGGGCGTGACGAGGCGTGGAACGCGATGGCGCGCGATCTATTTAGCGTCTTCCATGTGCTCTGCCTGACGCCCGCCGCGCTCCAGACCCGCCTACAGCAGGCCGAGGTCCGGCGGCACAAGCTGCCGACTCTGCGCACCATCCAACGCTGGCTGGAGAAGGACCCCGAAGCCTACAATGCGCTCTTTGAAGACGAGTTCGCGGCGGCCCGCAACCGTGCAAGCGAGGCGCACGATGCGCTCGCGCAAGCGAATCTGCGCTTGGTGGTCAGTGTGGCGAAGCGCTATATGGGGCGTGGCATTGGCTTCCTCGACCTGATCCAAGAGGGTAACATCGGCTTGCTGCGCGCGGTCGAGAAGTTCGACCACACTAAAGGCTATAAGTTCAGCACCTATGCCACTTGGTGGATTCGACAGGCGATCAGCCGCGCGATCGCAGATCAGGCGCGCACGATCCGCATTCCCGTTCATATGGTCGAGACTATCAACCGGCTGATGCGCACGCAGCGCGATTTGCTCCAAACGCTGGGTACAGAGCCGAGCGCCGAGCAGCTCGCGCTAGAGATGGAATTTGTCGAGCCGGAAGATGTCGAGGCGATCCGTGCGGCCCAGGCAGACGGGGTGCCGCTCGACCCCGCCCTCCAGCGCAAGCTGCGGCGTGCCGCCCAGAAGGTGCGCCGCGTGCTGCGCATCGCACAGGAGCCGATGTCGTTGGAGATGCCGGTGGGACAGGAGGATTCGAGTTCGTTGGGCGATTTTATCGAGGATGATAAAATCCTCGGCCCGGTCGATGCTGCCTCACGTCAGCTGCTGAAGGAGCAAATCCGCAAGGCGCTGAACGTGCTCAACGACCGGGAGCGCGAGGTGTTGGAGCTGCGCTTTGGCCTCAAGGACGGTCAAGACCACACGCTTGAGGAGGTGGGGCGCTACTTTGGTGTCACGCGCGAGCGCATCCGGCAGATCGAGGCAAAGGCGCTGCGTAAGCTGCGGCACCCGACGCGCAGCCGTCAACTGCGCGATTATCTGACCTGAGGCCTGGGGTTGAACCCGCAGACGCAAAGCCGACGCCGCTCTAGGCTTTTGGGTCCATATGTATTGCAAAAACTCGACTTGTCGCATCAAATATCCTTGCTATAATCTGCATGTTATGGGGAAGTGGCGGAATTGGCAGACGCGCATGACTTAGGATCATGTGGAGCAATCCGTGCGGGTTCGAGTCCCGCCTTCCCCATTGTCCCGCGATCTTTTTTTTTGCTTTGAAGGATAACCTATAGATATGGATACAAAGACAGAGTATCTGGATACTCATGAAGTGCGAATAACGGTCGAGCCAGCCTCAAAAGACATCGAGAAGGCTATGAAGACGGCGGCTAAGCGGCTGTCGCGCCGGTATCGCATCCCCGGCTTCCGCAAAGGCAAGGCCCCGTATTGGCGCGTCCTACAGGCCTTTGGCGAGGATGCGCTCTTTGAGGAAGCGCTTGAAGAACTGGCTGATGCGGCCTACGTGGGCGCCATGCAGGAGAATGATATTGAGTCATATTCAGACGGTACGCTTGTAAACGTCGATAAAGACCCGCTGGTCTTCACATATAAGGTCCCTCTGCTGCCGGAGGTTGATCTGGGTGACTACCGCGCGCTGCGTGTCCCTTTCAAACCGCCCGAAGCCGGCGATGACGGCGAACAAATAGACGAAGCGATCGAAGATTTGCGCAAGCGCTACTCACAGATTGAGCCTGTCGATCGTGCGGCAGATTGGGGCGATTTGGTGACGCTGGACCTCTTCGTTGTGCTTCTTGAAGAGGGCCAAGAAGAGATCGACGAGGATGAAGAGATACCCGACGACCGCATTTTGCTCGATGAGGAACTTAAGATCGTGCTCGACGCGGAAGAAGACCTGCTCCCCGGCTTCTCGGCGGAGCTTGTGGGCATCTCAGAGGGGGAAGATGTGGTCTTTACCCTCAGTATTCCCGAAGATTTCGAGAATACGTCTCTGCAAGGCCGCCGCGTGCTGTGCGAGATAACTTGTCAGAATGTCGCAGAGCCTGTCTTGCCGGTGCTCGATGATGACTTCGCCCAAAAAGCGAGCGACGGAGAATGCGAAACCGTATCTGACTTGCGCAGAATAATGGGCGAGAGAATACGCGAAAACTTCGAGAACGAAGTTCAAACGGCATATGCCGAAAAAGTAATAGACACGCTGCTCGAAAGCGCCACACTCGCCTACCCGCCGATCATGGTCAACGAAAAAATCTTAGAGAAAATCAATGTATTCGCCGAGAGGCTGATGCATCAGGGCCTAACCCTAGAGGACTATCTGAACATCCAGGGGGAAACCCAAGAAGACCTGGTCAAGGAATTTTCCGAACCTGCCGAAAGAGACTTGCGGCGCGGCTTGGTCCTCGGCCAGGTACTCGTAGAGGAAGAAATCTCCACATCGGGCGAAGAATTGCAAGCAGAAATCAGCAGACGGTTGGGGTTGATCAAACTGACCCCGGATCAATTGAACGAGAGATTCCTTCAGTTGATGGCCTCAGATGTACTGACCAGTATATGCATTGATCGCATGGTCGCCATCGCCAAAGGTGAGGACCCGCCCAAAGGGTTCCCCAAGCCGGAGGAGCAAGAGGAAGAAAGCAGCACAGACGACGCGCCGGAAGACACCCCGGACGACGACGTACCGGAGGATGCATCAGACGACGACGCGGCCTCATAG
>CAZJBO010000088.1:0-1328 GCA_964544075.1 uncultured Anaerolineae bacterium | reverse complement strand
CACCCCGGACGACGACGTACCGGAGGATGCATCAGACGACGACGCGGCCTCATAGACGGGCTGTTGGGCGAAGGTTTGGGTATCCTAACCAACTCGGCTAACAAGCAGCCCTTTGGAAGCTGTATATAATTTAGTGTAATATGTCACGCAGATAAGGAGTGGCTAATGGATATAAATAGTTTAATCCCTATGGTGATCGAAACCACGGGGCGCGGTGAACGAGCCTACGATATTTATTCATTATTGCTAAAGGAACGCATCATCTTTCTCGGCACGCCGATCAATGACCAGGTCGCTAACTTGGTAGTGGCCCAGCTGTTGTTCCTAAACCGTGAAGACCCCGATAAAGAGATACAGATGTACATCAACTCGCCCGGCGGTTCAATCTATGCCGGACTCGCCATGTACGATACCATGCGGCAGGTCCAAGCCCCGGTATCGACCGTCGCAGTAGGGTTCTCGGCCAGCTTCGGCACCATCCTGCTCACCGCCGGCACGAAGGGCCGCCGCTATGCCCTGCCCAACGCCACCATCCACATCCATCAGCCCTGGGCGTCGGGCGGCGGCGGACAGGCGACCGATGTCGCCATCCAAGCACAAGAGATACTGCGGCAGCGCGAAGTGCTGAACCGTATCCTTTCCAAACATACCGGCCAAGTGCTGGAGAAGATACAAGAGGATACCGAGCGCGATCTCTTCATGACTGCCGAACAAGCGGTGGAGTATGGTTTAGTGGATAGTGTGCTAGAGCCACCCACCCCAGGAGATGACAACCGGTGAGCCGGCTATCTAACGAAACTCCGATGCAATATTGTTCATTCTGTCAACGGCCCGCCGACAAGGTAGAGCACTTGGTCGCAGGCCCCGACGGAGTCTTCATCTGTAACGAGTGCGTGGGCGTCTGCCAACAAATCCTCGATGACCAATTCTACGAAAGAGATACACCCGACTTTCGCATCGAGCACCTGCTCTCGCCGCGCCAGATCACCGAACACCTAGACGAATATGTCGTCGGACAGGCACGCGCCAAGCGTGTGCTCTCGGTGGCGGTCTACAACCACTACAAACGCATCAACGCCGGTGGGCACGCCGGCGGCGTCGAGCTTGAGAAGAGCAACATCTTGCTCATCGGTCCGACCGGCTGCGGCAAGACTCTGCTCGCACAAACCCTCGCACGCATCCTCGATGTCCCCTTCTGCATCGCCGACGCTACCGCGCTCACCGAGGCGGGGTATGTGGGCGAAGATGTCGAAAACATCTTGCTGCGCCTGATACAAGCCGCCGACTTTGACCTAAAGCGTGCCGAGAAGGGCATCATCTACATCGAC
>CAZJBO010000087.1:0-9341 GCA_964544075.1 uncultured Anaerolineae bacterium | reverse complement strand
GGCGAGCTGCCGAATCTCCCCGCCCCCTAATGGGCGGTTCTCTGCCCCAGAGCGGACCAGCACACGGCCATCAGCAAGCGCGTGCAGTTCGGGGCTGCGGTGCACCTTGATCGCAACAACCGTGCCTCCGGCCATCTCCACCGCCTCCCAGCCCACCACAACCGGCGGACGACAGAGACGTTCGGCGGTGTGCAGAATCTCTTCAAGGTCATCGCCGTAGATGTTGCCCACAGCAGTACCGTCGGCATTCACACCGACCAAGATGGTGCCGCCGTCGGTATTGGCGAAAGCCACCAACGCCTCGGCGAGAGTGTCGGGGTTCGGCTCCGGCAGGAACTCTAATAATGGGCCTTGCCCTTTTTGAGACGCGCTTGGTGTCAACATAATGGTAGTGTAGCTAAAAGCGGGGGAATCTCAAAATGGGGGGTTGCCCTGTCCCCTCCGGCATCTCCTGCTATAATACCCGCCCATGAACACACAACACCCCACCCGGATTTGGATGCTCGCCGGTCTGCTCGCCCTGGCATTTGCGCTGCGCATCCACCGGCTGGACGCTCACCAACTATGGTGGGACGAAGGCTCGACCATCACCTTTGGGCAGCTCCCCCTGGCCGAGCACATCGCGCTCGCGGTCGAAACCGACGAGGTCAAACCGCCATACTACCGCTGGGCGGTTGCGCTGGTGATGGAAGCGGTCGGGCCAACAGCATTTGCCGCGCGCATCGTTGGCGTGTGGAGCGGGGTCTTGCTCACGGCGTTCGGCGGTATGCTGGGCCGTAAGCTAAGTGGGCCGCGCGTGGGCGTGATAAGCGCGGCGCTGCTGGCGTTCGCGCCCTTCCAGATATACTACGCACAAGAGGCCAAGAGCTACATCGTTGTGGGGCTGCTGGCGATGCCGGGGGTGTGGCTGTGGCTGCGCCTGCACAAACCCCTCTGCGCCGCCGGGGAACGCGCGCCGGTATATCACTGGCTCGGCTACGGGGTTTTGGTCGGGCTGCTCGTGGGGAGCCACTACATCGCGATACTGGCGGTCGGCACAGCGAACCTGGCGACGGCATGGCTTACGTGGCGTGCCACACGACGTGGCGCGACATGGCGCATGATCGCGGGGCATTGGGCGCGTTACCTGGGCACGCAAGCGCTCGGTGCGGCGATGTTGCTCCCTTTCGTGATCGCGACCTTCGACAGCACAACCACCGGCTTCGGCGACAATCAACTCGGACGGGTGGCGCGCGGACCGGTCGGTTACCTGACCGATGTGCTCGGCGACTTCGCCGCCGGGGTCACAGCGCCGACGGCGGCGCTAACGCTTATCCTAACCGGGCTGGCGGGGGTGGGCCTGATGGCCCGACACCGCCGGGGAGGACGTGCGGTGCTGCTCGTATGGCTGGCAGGGCCGGTTGCGCTGGGCTTTCTCTACCAACTGTGCTTCCCACGCTTCCCCTCTCGTTTCATCATCTACAGTCAACCCGCTCTGCTGATATTAGCTGCCGCCGGTTTGGTGCACATCACGCGGCGCGCGCCGTGGCTTGCCGGGGCGGGGATACTGCTTGCCGGGCTACTGGCGATACCGGCGCTGCACGCCATCTATGCACGCCCGGCCAACCCTGCCGAGGACTGGCGTCCGCTGGCCGCCGACATGCAACCCTGGGTGCAGAGCGACGATCTGTTCATCTACGGGCGGCACTGGATGCCGGGATACCTGCACGTCTACCTCCCTCCCGCGCCAGAGCCGGATTATTACCTGGGCTTCTTTCACGCAGACAGACTCGATGCCGAGATGACGGCGCTGATTGAAGACAAGCAGCGCATCTGGGTAGTCAGCTACCAGGCAGGCTTCGGTGACCCGCGCAACCAGGCAGGCGAATGGCTGCGGTCACGCTATCCGGCAGCGCTGGCGGCGTGGTATGGCAACACACATCTCGCGCTTTTCGTCACGTCGGGCGACGCGCCGTGCCGAGGGGTAACAAAGACACAGTTCGATAACATGATTAGTCTGGAAGGATGCGCGCCAGAGACGGCGACCACCGGCAGTGTGCTTTATGTACCGCTCCGCTGGACTTGTGCAGAGGCCCAAGATGCCGCGTGGGTTGTGTTCGTGCACCTGGTAAACGAGAGAGGCGAGCCGGTGGCCCAACATGACGGAGAACCGTGCAACGGGACGTGTCCAACCTGGGCATGGGCAAGCAATGCGGAGATAGAGGATGCACACGCGCTGCTCATCCCCCCAGACCTTCCGCCCGGCTTGTATGCTCTGCGCGTGGGGCTGTATGACCGTGATACAGGAACACGCCTCCTCACCGTAGATGGCGAGGATGGCGTAGTGTTAGGGAACGTGCGGGTACACTAGGTCTAATTCGGCGGGATGGCTTCGGCCTCGGCGCCATTACCACCATCGTCAGACGGCGCGGCGATGACCTCGGTGGTCTCGACGGGCGCATTGTCCTTGCCGTTAGTGCGTTGGGTGGCCTTCTTGCGGCTTTCGACGATCGCGATAGATGCAATCGTATCACCTTCAATCCGCATCTTCATCACCAGACCACCGCGCGCGGTCCGGCCATAGCGGAGCACGTTTCGAACCGGGGTGCGCAAGACAATGCCGTTCGTGGTAATCAGCGTCACATCATCCGCCTCGGTGACCACGCGGGCCGCCACGATGGGGCCGGTTATCTCCAAGTCCTTCTTGCCGATAACCCGAATGCCGCTGCCGGCGCGGTTCTGGGCGCCAAAGTCAACAAGCGGGGAACGCTTGCCATAACCGTTCTGCGTGACCACAAGCAGGTCGGCATCGGGGTCATCGATGGTGGCGACGCCGGCCACCTCGTCGTTTGGCTTCAAGCGCATCGCGATCACGCCGGCGGCAGTGCGCCCCATCGGTCGGACCTGGTCAATGTTGAAGCGGATCGACTGGCCCAGCGCGCTGATTAACATCACGTCTTGGCTGCCGCTCACCAGCTTGGCCCAACACAGCTCGTCATCTTCGGCCAACGAAACCGCGATCAACCCGCTGGGCCGCACCGATTTGAAGGCTAAGAGGGGAACACGCTTGATGCGCCCCCGCCGGGTAATCATCGCCAGGTAAAGGTCTTCCTCGAACTTCGGCACCGGCACTGCCGCCGTGATCTTCTCGTCAATATTCATCGCAAGCACGCTCGCCAGGAGCACCCCTTTGCTGGTGCGGCTGGCTTCGGGTATCTGATAAGCATATTCCTGATAGACCTTGCCCCGGTCCGAGAAGAATAAAATGCTCTCCAGCGATCCGGCGGCAAAGATTTGCTCCACCACATCTTCTTCTTTGGTGCCCATGCCGGTGACACCCTTGCCGCCGCGATGTTGCGTGCGGTAAGTATTCGCCGGGATGCGTTTGATATAGCCACGCTGCGTGATCGAGACGAGCACTTCCTCATCGGCAACAAAATCTGCTGCGTTGAACTCGGTCACGGCGCTGTAATCTATCTTGGTGCGGCGCGCATCGCCGTACTTATCGGCCAACTTGGTCACATCGTCCCTGATGAGCGAGAGCACCTTGTGGGGGCTGGCGATTAGGTCTTCGAGGTAGGTGATGCGGTCTTGGACCTGGCGGTATTCGTCCTCGATCTGCTGGCGTTCGAGCGCGGCCAAGCGGCGCAGCTGCAGGTCGAGGATGGCCTTTGCTTGCAGCTCGGTCAGGTCGAAGCGCGCCATAAGGCGCTCGCGCGCAGCGATTACATCGGGACTCTGGCGGATGGTTTTGATGATATCGTCCAGGTGTGCCAAAGCCTTCAGCAGACCTTCTAGGATGTGCGCGCGGGCGCGGCGTTTGCGCAGCTCGAACTCGGAGCGCCGCACGATGACCTCTTCGCGGTGCCGGATGTATAGGATCAACGCGCGTTTGAGGGTGAGCAAACGCGGCTCGCCCTCGACAAGCGCCAGCATCTGCACACCGAAGGTGCTCTGCAGGGGTGTGTATTTGAGCAGTTGGTTTAGCACCTTGCGTGGCTGTGCACCACGCTTGAGGTCGATCACCAAACGCAAGCCGTTGCGGTCGCTCTCGTCGCGAAGGTCCGAGATCATATCAAGCCGCCCGCTGCGCACACCGTCTGCGATGCGTTCGATGATGGTTGTCTTGCTTACCTGGTAAGGGATTTCCGTCACGGTGATGCGATGCCGGTTGTTCTTGCGCTCCTCAATCTGGGTGACGGCGCGCACCACAACGCGCCCTTTGCCGGTGGCATAAGCGTCTTTGATGCCTTCTGCGCCGACGATGGTACCGCCGGTCGGGAAGTCGGGTCCTTTGACGAACTGCATCAGATCATCCACCGATATTTCGTCGTGCCGGTCGAAGTTGTCGATCACGTAAATGATGGCGCCGGCAAGCTCTCGTAAGTTCTGCGGCGGGACGTTGGTAGCCATACCTACGGCGATGCCGGAGGAACCGTTGAGCAGCAGGTTAGGGAGCCGGGCAGGGAGCACCGACGGCTCTTGCAAGGAACCGTCGAAGTTATCGACAAAATCCACCGTGTCCATATCGATGTCAGAGAGCAGCTCTTGCGAGAGCGCGGTCATACGCGCCTCGGTATAACGCATGGCGGCTGCGCTGTCGCCGTCGATAGAGCCAAAGTTGCCTTGCCCATCTACAAGCATGTAGCGCAACGAAAAGTCCTGGGCCATGCGCACCATCGCATCGTATACGGCCTGGTCGCCGTGCGGGTGATACTTGCCCAAGACCTCGCCCACGATACGTGCGCTCTTTTTATAGGGGCTGCGAAACACCAAGCCCATATCGTTCATGGCATAGAGGATGCGCCGGTGTACCGGCTTGAGGCCATCGCGCACGTCGGGGAGCGCGCGCGCCACGATGACGCTCATGGCATAGTCGAGGTAGGAGACCCGCATCTCGGCGTTAATATCGACTTGTTCAACGGTTCCGATTTCCATAGCAATTTCCAATCGTATCTACAAGCAAGATTGCTAAAAAACGGGCAACCACACATGTTGCCCATCCCTCACGCTTCATTAAAAGTGGATGACACTCTATTCTAAATTATACCAAAATCACCGCTCTCACGCCATTTGTCGTGACGGCACAAGAGGGCTACGATAGAGAGATACAAAGACGGCAGCTTAATCGGAGGGACGTATGACGGACAACACATCACCGGGGCAAAAAGGCGTCCTGCTACACAACCTGGGGTTCTATACCGGGGTAGCTTCGGTGATCTTGGCGCTAACGCACATTTTCAACTTTCTGCCCCTGCCCTTTACACGACCGTTGGGCATATTGGCGGGGTTTTCGCTGCTCTTGGGGCTAGGCGCAATGACGATGGGCTTCATGGCGCAAAAACAAGTCGAGACACCCGAAGAACGCGAGATGGCACGTAACGCGATGGTGGCCGGGGCGACGGGCATCATTTTGTTTATCGGCTTGTTTATTCTAGGCCTGGTGGTCGGGCAGTTTTTGGCCTAATCGATAAATGGTGACAGAGTCGGCGGAGGTCACGGTACCGACAGGAGACATCTAAATGCGCATTTTCATCGCTACCGGCATCTTCCACCCTGAACCCGGCGGACCTGCCACCTACCTATACCGCCTCATACCTGAGCTTATCGCACATGGGCACACCGTGCGTGTCCTTACCTTCGGCGAAGCACAGGTCTCGCCCACCGATTACCCCTACCCGGTACAGCGCATCACACGCACAGGGCCGGCCCCGCTGCGCTATGCGCGCTATGCTCATGCCGCACGCCGGCTTGAAGCCTGGTGCGACCTGGTTTATGCGCACGACCTGAGCATCATGCTCAGCGGTAGGCGTCCCCACGTGTACAAAGTCGTCGGCGACGCAGCATGGGAACGCGCCGTTAACAAGGGCTGGCTTGACCCACGCACCGATATCGACGCCTTCCAGACTACGCGCTACAAACCATCGGTCGCGTGGCTCAAGTGGATGCGGGCACGCAAGGTGCAGCACGCGACGCGCGTCATCGTGCCGAGCGCATATCTCGCCCACATGGTGATAGGCTGGGGTGCCCCCCCCGACCGTGTACAGGTGATCTACAATGCGCTCGCACCCGGCCCCACGCTCCCAGACGCGGCGAGTGCACGCGCACAGCTCGGCCTGCCGGCAGACAAAACCGTGTTCTTCACAGCGGCGCGGCTCGCCCCGTGGAAAGGCGTCGATTATCTGGTCGAGGCAATGCGCAGTATTGAAGACGCACATCTCATCGTGGCGGGCGACGGCCCCCAGATGCCCACGCTGCGGGCTTCGGCAGGCGAGCGCGTGACCCTCCTGGGGCGCATCACACGTGACCAAGTGGCTCTATACATGCGCGCATCCGACTATGTGATACTCTATTCCGGCTACGAAGGGCTGCCCCACGTGCTGCTAGAGGCGCTGGAGGTCGGCACACCGGTCATCGCCAGCGCAAAGGGCGGCAATCCCGAAGTGGTACAGCACGAGAGTAACGGTCTGCTGGTCCCCTGGGCAGATAAGACCGCGCTGGTCGAGACCTTACAGCGTGTTACCGACAGCCCGGAGCTGCGCGCGCGGTTGGCAGAAGGCGTCGGGGCAGGCCTGGCGCGCTTCTCCTGGTCACGCCTGGTCGAGCAGACGCTCACGGCGTTAGAGGCGGCTTACACCGGCGGCTAAACCCTGTGAATGTCCATCCTAATTTTGCCCAACACGGCGAATCTCAAAATTGACCATTGACAACACGCCCGGTTTTGGATATTGTACTAGGCAGTGATAAGTAATCGTGGGAACTAAACCGATATGCGCCGCAGCTTGCTTAGCCTTCTCAACATTATTCTCGGCCTCGTCATTGACGAGGAGTAACCGGTTGGGCAGGGTTAAGCGCGCATTTCGCCAGAGTGTCAACAAAAACCTCCCAACCGGGAGGTTTTTTAGTTCTTGCGCACCAAACAAAGGATAAACCCCAGCAGTGTTTACAGCCCAAGTGCTTGCTATTATTCTTATCGTCACCTACCTCCTTCTTATTATTATTAAGAAGGAGGCGCTAAGGATTGGAGCGGTGCCGGTCTGCACGGGAGCAAGGTGCGAGTAGGACCAAAAGGGTACAGAAGGCAAACAAGGGCCGCTCCGATCCAAAGGAGCGGCTTTTCGCGTTTTTTACATCTACACAACGAAAGGCTTACTATGCGCTCTGACATCATCAAAAAGGGCATCGAACGTGCCCCACACCGCAGCTTACTCAAAGCGACCGGCGTCCTCCGCGCCGACGCAGATATGGATAAACCCTTCATCGCAGTCGTCAACTCCTATATCGACATCATCCCCGGCCACGCCCACCTCCAGGCCTTCGGCAAGCGCGTCAAAGAGGCCATCCGCGCGGCGGGCGGCATCCCGTTTGAGTTCAACACCATAGGCATATGTGATGGCATTGCGATGGGGCACGACGGCATGAACTATTCTCTGCCCAGCCGCGAACTCATCGCCGACGGCGTAGAGACCATGTTGGCCGCACACGCCTTTGACGGCATGGTTTGCATCCCCAACTGCGACAAGATCGTGCCGGGTATGCTCATGGCAGCCATGCGCTGCGACATCCCCGCGATCTTTGTCAGCGGAGGGCCGATGGCAGCCGGTCGGACCCCCGATGGCCGCACGGTTGATCTAATTAGCATCTTTGAGGGCGTGGGCGCGTACAAGAGCGGCAAGATTGACAAGGCCGCGCTCAAGACATTGGAAGATCACGGCTGTCCTTCGTGCGGCTCGTGCTCAGGGCTATTCACCGCCAACTCGATGAACTGCCTCATGGAGGCGCTGGGCATCGCGCTGCCCTATAACGGCACCGCGTTGGCAGAAACCCCTGAACGTGAAGCGCTCGCAGATGCAGCCGGTCGCCACATCATGGCGCTCATAGCGCGCGGTTTGACACCACGCCAGATCATCAGCGCCGAGGCCATCGACGACGCATTCGCGCTCGACATGGCGATGGGCGGCAGCACCAACACCGTGCTCCACACGCTCGCCATCGCCAACGAAGCCGGCCTCAGTTACCCGCTCGCGCGCATCAACGAGGTCGCAGCGCGCGTGCCACACCTCTGCAAGGTCAGCCCATCGGGGAAGTGGCACATGGAAGATGTCCACCGAGCCGGCGGTGTACCCGCGATCCTGCATGAAATCCGCGACACGCTGCACCTCGACCGCCCCACCGTGACCGGCAAAACCTTTGGCGAGAACATCGCAGAGGCACGCATCACCGCCCCCGACGTGATCCGCCCCCGCAGCAACCCGCACAGCACGCACGGCGGTTTAGCGATCTTGTTCGGGAGCCTCGCACCGGACGGGGCGGTTGTCAAAATCGGCGCGATCTCCGAGAACATGCGCCGCTTCAGCGGCCCGGCGCGCATCTACGAGAGCGAAGAAGACGCCAGCCGGGGCATCCTACACGGCGAAGTACAGCCCGGTGAAGTGGTAGTGATTCGGTACGAAGGGCCACGCGGCGGGCCGGGTATGCAAGAGATGCTGGGTCCGACCGCGCAGATACAAGGCATGGGGTTAGGCGATTCGGTCGCACTGGTCACCGATGGGCGCTTCTCCGGCGGGAGCCGGGGCGTTTCGATTGGACACATCAGCCCGGAGGCGGCAGCGGGCGGTCCGCTGGCCCTGGTCGAGCCGGGCGACATCATCACGATCGACCTGGAGAAACAAAGCCTCGACCTGGAGGTCGTGCACGAGGTGATGCAACAGCGTCGAGCGGCGATGCCGCCCTACCGCCCCAACATCACCAGCCGCTGGCTGCGGCGCTATGCAAAGATGGTTTCGAGCGCCGATACCGGCGCAGTGTTGACGGATTAAAAAACAACTACTCAGCCAGGGATTAAAGTCACAGGCTAATTAAAAGGAGCTAACAATGCGACGAACCGGCGCAGAAATTGTCTGGGAATGCCTGATCCGCGAAGGCGTGAACCAGGTCTTCGGGATAACCGGGGGCGCGATCATGACGGTCTTCGACGCCGTGAGGAAGTACCCCCAAGTCAAGCTCGCGATGACGCGGCACGAACAAGGTGCGACTCACATGGCCGAGGGCTATGCGCGCACCACCGGCAAGGTAGGTGTCGCGATCGCCACCTCCGGACCCGGCGCAACCAATATGGTCACCGGCATTGCCAACGCGATGCTGGATTCGATCCCTATCGTGTGCATCACCGGGCAGGTGCCGACCAGCGTCATCGGCAGCGACGCCTTCCAGGAAACCGATGTTACCGGCGTCACGCTGCCGATCACCAAACATAATTACATTGTCTATGATGTTGAAGAGCTGGCCTACACCATCCGCGAGGCCTTCCATGTGGCGCGCACCGGACGGCCCGGCCCGGTGCTCATCGACCTGCCCAAGGA
>CAZJBO010000086.1:0-9369 GCA_964544075.1 uncultured Anaerolineae bacterium | reverse complement strand
GTGCTTGGGCATAAGCCTCGATCGCCGCTTCGAGTTCGCCGGTTGCGACCAGCCGGTCGCCGGTCTCGATGGGGTTTTGCTCCGGCGCGTCGTCAATAATGGGTTGGGTCTGCTGTGCTTCGCCGGCGGGTATGGTTGTGGCGTCCGGCGATACTTCCGGTGGGGCTGCGACATCTGCTGCTGTATCTTCGGATGCGGGGTCCGTGTCCGGGAGGTCGGCGCTGCCCGCGCTGACCAGGGCCATTTGTCGGTGCAGGCGTGCGTGGCCGTGTATGGTCATCAACGCCGAGTTTGCCACCGACCCGGCGATTGCGCCGACATCGGCGGCGTTTCCGGCGTGTGCGGCAAACTCTAGCGCGCCGAGTATGTTGCCCCACTCGGCTTGGAGCGCCAGGTCGTCGTCGGTGTGCTCGCCGGCATAGCCTATGACCGCTTTGACGGTGCGTGCTTCCGCATCGGACAGCCGCCCGTTGCTATCGAGCAGATTGCGCGCGAACTGGTATACCGCGTTGTGCAAGACTGCACACAGGTTGCCGCCTATGTTCATCGTGTGGACCAGCCCGCGTGCTTCCAGGCGGTTGATGGCGCGTTCTATGTAGGCCGGGGCAAGGTTTGCGATGGGTGCGAGAAGCTCGATCGTGGCGCTGGCGGTGAAGGTGCCGCCCAACACCATAAAGACGGCTTGCTCGCCGGGCGGCAGACGTTTCAGGGCCACTTGTAGGATCGGATGTACCAGGCTTGTGCCGGGGGGGAGGTCATAGCGTGAAGGGAGCGCCTTCAGGAGCACGCCGGGTGTGATCTCGGCGTCTGATGCTACCAGGCGGGCAGCCAGCTCGACCGCGAGCGGTTGTTGTTCGACTTGGCTGCACAGCGCGGTGATATCGTCGATGTGGTCGCTGGGGGTGAGGCCGCTTTGTCGATAGAATAGCGATACGGCGGCTTTGCGGCTCAACGGCTCGACGGCAATCGGCATCCAGGGGCCGGGCAATTGTTTGCTCGCGGTGAGCAAGACCGGCAGCCGTGATGCTACGTTGCGCAGAAACTCGCGCGCGGCCTGAGGGTTGGCGACGTTATCCAGCACGATCAGAGGTTTCCTCTCGACCGCAAGCGCGTGTGCGCGCTCCAGTTGAATCTGGAGGCTGGGCGCGTCGATCACGTGGTGGGCGTTGAGGGCGCGGCCTATTTGGTCACACAGAGTGCCCAGGTCGTCGGGGCCGGCGTTGATCCATACCACCCCGCCTTCCAGCTTGCCTGCCAATAGAGCGGTGAGGGCGGCGGCGACGGTTGTCTTGCCCACTCCCTCGATGCCATGTAACAATACTGCCCCGCTAACATCTAGTTGACGTTTGACGCTTGCCAAAAGGTCTTCGCGGCCCAGAAACGCAACCGGCGATGTGATCGGCAGCGCGTCGGCACGTGTTACATGGCGGCCCACAAACGGATAGCTCTTATGCATCATAGCTCTTGTCACCGAACTTTCATCTCATCCCCAGAGAAACGATATTGGGTGAGTATAGCAAACTTTGCCCGATGTGAATAATTACGAGAAAGGGGCAGAGCACAGCTCCACCCTGATGCACGGCATCGCAGTATGCCGTGCCTACGGATGGTGGCAGTTCTTCCGGTATGCATATATGTCGTGTGCACTGAGGCTTCCCGCGTTGTTCGCGTTGAGTGATTATTGTTGTGCAAGCGCGCCGTATTTGCCCAGCACTTCGCTGACTGCGCCGATAACTTGACCAAGCCCAACCGGTTTCCGTAATACAATGTCGGCGCCGACGGCTGCGGCGCGTCTCTCCAGGTCTGTCCCGCCGTAGGCGGTGACGAAGATCACCCCGATATTGGCTGTTTCGCTGTCCTCTGTCACGCGCCGGCAGACTTCCCAGCCGTCTACGCCCGGCATCATAATATCAAGCAAGATTGCGTTGGGTCGTTCCATGATGATGAGTGCCAGCGCTTCCGCGCCATCAAACGCGGTCACCGGCTCGAAGCCGCTGACCTCAAGCATCTGCATTAGGATATAGTTTGTATCCGGTTCATCCTCGACCACCAACACCTTTTTGCCACTCATACGGCCTCCAGAAACATAACAAGTGCACATTAATCCTAACTTATTCTACTCATATTTTCTCATAACGAAAATATCTAATTCCGACGTTTTTTGTATCTATCCACCGTATGCAATCTAATCTTGAGCTGTGCAACGAATTGCGCTGCATCGGAATGTGCCATCTGCGCCGTTCGCGGTTAAAATTCGGGCAGGAGGTATGCATGAGTATAGCAACAAAGCTCTGGTGGGCACTTGTACGTTTTGGCTTCCGGCTGCTTTATAACGAGTTCGCATTTATTTATGATCCGGTGAGCCGCCTCGTCTCGTTTGGACAGTGGCGCAGATGGCAGCGTGCCGCGCTTCGCTATATCCGCGCCGCGCCTGACGACGTTGTGCTTGAGCTGGCGCACGGCACCGGCAGCTTGCAGCTCGACCTACGCGCGCGCGGCTATCGGACGGTCGGTCTCGACCTCTCGCCCTACATGGGACGCCTCGCCCGCCGCAAGATGCTGCGGCATGGATGGCATCCCAGGCTTGTGCGCGGCAGCGCGCTGGCGCTCCCCTTCCCTGCCGAGGTTTTCCCTACCATTGTGACAACCTTCCCCACCGATTTTATCCTTGCGCCCGCCACCCTTGCAGAGGCTTATCGTGTGCTGCGGCCCGGCGGACGCTTGGTGATCTGTGCTACCGGACGCATCACCGGGCGCGACCCACTCTCGCGCTTGCTGGAGCTTGCGTATAAAGTGACAGGCCAGCGCGCACGGATTGATCTAGACGCGATCACGAAGGGCTTCCGGACGGCAGGGTTTAGGGCGGAATTCATCAGCCGAGAGGTGGCCGGTGGGGAGGTGTGGCTCCTGCTTGCGGAAAAGGACACGCCGGTTTCGACAGATAAGCAGCCGCGCAGTGTGTTATAATCCGGCGCGTGCTGAAGTTAGTTGCAAGGAGTTACACATGGGGTCGTTAGGCAGTGGAGAACTGCTCCTCGTTTTTTTTATTGTCGTCGTATTGTTCGGCGTGGGGCGTGTAGGACGTCTGGGCGGAGAGCTAGGCTCGGCAATCCGCGAGTTTCGGCGCGGGCTGAATGAGGATGATGGGAAAGCGCATGAGGATGACGAGGTGGGAGGAAAACCCTAACGTCTTCCTCGGTCTATTCTGACGCGGAGGGAGGAGATGCGGAGAAAAGGACTGCATGGCGGTGACAAATTAACACGCCTAATCCGCCGGCTCATCCCCTCCCACCACCACGCCCGCCAGTGCCTCTAAGACCGTGACGACCGCACTGTTATCAAGCGCCCCGTTGCCCATGCTCAACATTGCCTCATACATTTGGTGTGCGACTGCCGTCAGCGGCAGCGGCACACCATAGGTGCACGCGGTGTCGATGACAATCTTGAGGTCCTTCGCTTGCATATATGCCTTGAAGCCGGGGGCAAGGTCACGTGCGAAGAGCTTGTGCGGTTTGGTGTCGAGCGCCCAACACCGCGCCGCGCCCTGGCTGATCGCTTGCACCACGCGCGCCGGGTCAACCCCCGATTTCTGTGCCAGCACCAGCGCCTCACACATCGCTACCATCGTCCCGGCCACCACGATCTGATTGGCGGCTTTCGCGATCTGTCCCGCACCGCTTGCGCCAACCCAAGTCACGGTCTTGCCCATCGCCTCGAACAATGGCAAGGTCTTCTCGAAGGCTTCCTCCGGCCCGCCCACCATGATGCTCAGCGTGCCGGCCTTTGCGCCGATATCACCGCCGCTCACCGGGGCGTCGAGCGCTAACACACCGGCCTCTGCCAACACTGCGGCAATATGGCGCGCGGTTGCAGGCTTGATGGTGCTGTTATCGATGAAGATCATGCCCGTGTGCGCGCCTTCAATGATGCCATCTGGCCCCAGCACAACCTGCTCCACATCCGGCGAGTCGGGCAAGTTCGTAAAGACAAAGTCGCTCCGTTCCGCCACCTCGCGTGGGCAAGACGCCGGCGCTGCACCTTCGGCAGCGAGCGTATCCACGATTGCGCGGCTGCGGTTGTGGACGGTCAACATATGGCCGCTCTTCATTAGATTGCGCGCCATCGATGCCCCCATCAAGCCCAGACCAATATATCCAACGCGCGTCATGGCAATCTCTCCCTTCTGATATACATGCCTACCACAGCTAGCGTCCGCCGCGATAGCTGGGCACGTTTATGCCCAATATTTCGCAGCAGCGTTTATCGCGCAGCCGGCTTAATATGCGTTCGTCTAGCTTCTCCAGCTTGATCGAGGTGGTAAACACGGTGGGCATCTGGGCAATGTAGCGGAAGTTGATGAGCTGAAGCAGTTTCTCGCGTGCCCATGACGTCGCGCTCTCGGTCCCCAGGTCGTCCAAGATGAGCAGCGGTGCGTTGCGGATGCGCTGGAAGCGTTTGTCATAGCCAACTGCGCTCGATGGTGCATAGGTGGCGCGCAGATGGTCTAGCAGGTCTGGCACGGTGACAAAGATCACGGGGTGGTCGGGCGACTGGAAGTGGTTGGCGATCGCCGCCGCCAAGTGTGTCTTGCCGCAGCCATAAAGCCCGGTGAACATTAACCAGCTCCGCAAGTTTTCGGGCGGGCGGACGTCCTCTAGGTGAGAGACATACTCGCGCGACGGCTTGTACACGCGGTCGAGGACTTCGGCATACGCGAGGGCCGTCTCATAGACCATACGGAGGTTATTGCGTTCCTCATACTTAAGGTTTGGGCGTAGGTCGAAGCTGTCGAAGGTCATGTGGCTATAGAGGTGTAGGCTTGACACTTCGCTGTAGCCCGGCCCGCTCTCTACACGCCGGTAATCGGGCGCGGTAATCATGATGCCGAGGGTCAAATGTCGATCGACCAGACGGCTGCGGATGCGTGGATCGATGCGGTCTAGGTCTGCGTTCGTCGTGATGACGGTAGGGAGCTGGCGCACGTAGCGGAAGTTGAAAATCTGATAAATCTTTTCTTGTGCCCAGGGTGTAGGGCTTTCGGCGCCCAGATCAT
This sequence comes from uncultured Anaerolineae bacterium, assembly GCA_964544075.1. Taxonomy (GTDB): domain Bacteria; phylum Chloroflexota; class Anaerolineae; order Aggregatilineales; family JAFGMM01; genus JAFGMM01. Next base: position 4,316 of record CAZJBO010000086.1, on the reverse strand, counting down.
CCAGGATGACCAGGTGGTGGTTACGAATCTGCTCGAAGCGCTCATCGTAGGTGGTGTTGGATGTGGGGCTGTAGGTGGCGCGTAGATGATCTAGCAAGTCGGGCACGCTCACGAAGAGCACCGATTCGCCCATCTCGATCTGCCGGTTAGCGATCGCGGCGGCGAGGTGGCTCTTGCCACAGCCATAAGTGCCTTGCAGCAAGAGCCAGCCTTGCGGATGCTCGGCATACTTGAGAGCACGCTCGTAGGCAAAGTTCAGGCTAAACGCTTGGCTGCGTGTGAGGCCGGCAGGCTTGGGCGCGAAGGTATCGAAGGTTTGATCGTCCAGCGCATCCAGCCCCCCCATGCGGCGCAGCTCAATCTCACGGCTGCTGGCGCGGCGGTTAAGCTGACACACACAGGGGAAGGCCTTGCCAAAGTCGGGATGGCCCACCGGCACATCGCGCATGACGAAGCCCATGCCACCGCAAGCCGGACAGTCGCTTTGCGCGGCCTCAGCGTTTGATGTCGTCGGAGTATTCTCCGCTGAAATATTCTCGCCGAGTTTGTTCAGAGTCTCCTTGATGTCTTCCACCGTCTTTCTTCCCTTCGCTTTGCCACCGCTGCAAGATGGCGCGGAAATAGGCCAGATTGCGCGCGTTGCGAAGCACGGCCTTTTGGATGGCCTCTTCAATCCATGCCGCCGAGAAGTTGGCTTCGATATCACGCAGCGCGTCGGCGATCATGGGCGTGAGCGGGCCGATGTTTTGTTCGTAAAGCACAAAGATGTTGGGGCGTGTCACGCTGAGCGCGATCTCTGTCTCACTGTCGTCGGTGCCGGGGCGCCATGTGCCGCGCGTGATTGCTTCAATGGCGGCACGTCCGCGCGCGGTGTTGGCGAAGTAGAGCGCCTTTCCCGTCTCCGTCTTGGCCTGCAACAAGGTGCCGCGTGCGACCGCGCGTTCAAGCGCATCATCGAGCGCGGCCTCTGCCGGCGTGCCCATCCCGGCCATGAACAACGCATCGTTGATGAAATCTTGGCGCGTTACGTAGGGATACTCACCCTCCCGGCGTGGCAAAGCCCAAAAACAATATAATGTGACCTTCATCTCGCCCAGATGGTCGATTATGGGCAGAAGATCGCTGAAGAAGGGCGCGGGCACGCGGACCAGCTCGAATTTATCCGGGAAACCACCAAATCCTTGCATAGCATCCAACCATTGAGTTACATCATGTCCAGGTTAACCTTACGCTTGTACAGATCGGTGAACTGCGTCAGTTCTTTCTTAAAGAAAAGCTCAATCGTGCCGGTGGGACCGTTGCGGTGTTTGGCGACCAAAATCTCGGCGATGTTGGGCTTTTCGGTGTCTTCGTTATATACCTCGTCTCTATACACGAACATCACCACGTCGCTGTCTTGCTCAATCGAACCTGACTCGCGCAGATCGCTCAACAGAGGGCGCTTGTCTTGGCGCTGCTCGACTGCGCGTGAGAGCTGTGCTGCTGCCATCAACGGCACATTGATCTCACGCGCCAGTTGTTTCAAGCCCATCGAGATGATGCTGATCTCCTGCACGCGGTTGTCGGTGCGCGTGCCGGAGTGCATCAGCTGGAGGTAATCAATCATCACCAAATCCAGCCCGGTTTGTGCCCATTGACGACGGCACTTGGTCCGCAGCTGCAAGACCGAAAGTGCCGGTGTATCGTCGAGGTAGAGGTTTAGGTTGCTGAGCCGGTCGGCAGCCTGGACGAAGCGTTCCCACTCATCGGGCGAGAGCTGCCCCAAGCGCAGCTTCTGCGAGTTGATGCCGGTCTCGGCGGCGATGATGCGCTGCACGACTTGCTCGTTGCTCATCTCCAGGCTGAACATGGCGACTCTGCGTCCGTAGCGTGCCGCATTAAGCGCGGCGCTGATGAGCCAGCTGCTCTTGCCCATGCCTGGGCGTCCTGCGATGATGAGCAGGTCGCTGCGCTGCATCCCGCCCAGCAGTTTGTCAAGGTCGGCAAAGCCGGTAGGCACGCCGTGCGTCTCGTCCTGGTGCGTGTAGAGGTAGTCAATCCGGTCGTAGTATGAACCCACCACGTCCTCGATGGGCGTCAGCTCGCGCGTTAGGTGGCGCTCGGTGGCCGAGAAGAGCGCGCTCTCGGCTTGGTCGATGGTCTCCTCGATCTCGGTATCTTCCTCATGCGCCAAGCGCGCGATCTCACCGGCAGCGTCGAGCAGATGGCGGCGGGTCGATGCGCGCTCGACGACGCGCGCATAGGCTTCGGCGTGGATTGAGGTGGGGGTGTTGTTGATGAGATAGGTTAGATAAGCCGGGCCGCCGGCCTCGTCGAGCTGCTCGGCAGCGCGCAGCTCCTCGATCACGGTCAGGTAATCGACTGCTTCGCGACGGGCGTGCAGGCGTTGGATCGCTTCCCAAATCCAGGCGTGTCGCACGATGAAGAAGTCTTCGGCTTTGAGGAAGGGAGTGACGTCGTACAGAGCTTCGGGGTTTATCAGAATGGAGCCGAGAACCGCTTCTTCGGCTTCGACGCTGTGCGGTGCGATGCGTGTTCCGTTTGCAGTTGCCATATTTATACTCAACCATACCGGACAAGACGGCCATATTATAACGCGGGGCAAAAATTAGAGCGGCCCACCGCCTGGGACGCTCTTGTTAGACTAGCTCATTTAAGGCTATGAGGCAGTGTGCTTATTCACTATTTTCAAGGTCGTCGAGGTCGAGGGTGTCGAGAAAGTCTTGGAAGACGCCCAACCCTTCTTCCGACGCATCTTCGGTTTGCGGCTCGGTAGTGGCTTCCATGCCCTCGTCGGGGATCACGGCGGCCTTATCCATCACCTCGTCTTCAACATAGATGGGCACACGCGCCCGCACCGCCAGCGCGATGGCGTCGCTTGGCCTGGCGTCGATGGTGATTTGTTTGCCGTTTATGCCAAGCACCACTTGGGCAAAGAAGATGTCATCTTGCAAGTTATTGACGACGATGTATTCGACCTCCGCGCCCATTTCGTTGATGACGGATTTAAGCAAGTCATGTGTCATCGGGCGCGATGCGGTCATGTTTTTCAGCTCGGCAGTGATGGCGTCAGCTTCGCAAGGGCCAATCCAGATTGGTAAGTAACGTTCACTGCTTATGTCTTTCAAGATAACCACGCGATGCTGCGCCATCAAGCTCACGCGGATGCTATCGATTATCACTTCTATCATTTAGCCCTCGGCTCCCAAGCGATGTAATGGGAGATGAACATTACAGAACATTCTGTTTCGCATTATACCATAATGGAGAACATGCCCAAAATATGCCCACGGGATTTTTGGATCGGTTCACCGAGCGTAAATCATGCGTATTGTATGGTGCACAGGTGGCATCCGCTGCCAGCCGGAAACCTGCTATAATCCTCTATAATGCACCTGGGGAGCCTTTATATTATGTCGCCGATCTTCTCCGACAACACATTCGATTTTATCAGCAACAGCGTAGACCAGACCCGCCGCCTGGGTGCTCGCTTGGGCAGGTTGTTGCAAGTCGGTGATGTCATCTGCCTTTGTGGTGAGCTTGGCGCGGGCAAGACCCAGATGTCCGCCGGTATCGCGGAGGGCTGGGGCGCGCGCGAGGCGGTCAGCAGCCCCACCTTTGTACTTGTGCACGAACACTCACGCCCTGCCGACGCTATGCGCCTATATCACGTAGATTGCTATCGTATGCGCGGCCCCGACGAACTCGACACCTTCGGTTGGGATGATATGTTGGCGGCGAACGCGGCGCTGGTCATCGAGTGGCCGGAACGCATCAAGGCAGCGCTGCCGCCCGAATATATGTGGGTGACCTTCAGCGATGTGGCGGGCGATGAGTTTAGCCGCCGCCACTTGCTCTTCGAGGCAAGCGGCACTCGTCACCAAAACCTGCTGTTAGAATTCCGCCGCCGGGCCTTCGGCGTGATGCCGGATTAGCTGACGCATGAGTGCGCTAAAAGAGATCGCCAGAGCTTTCATCTCTGCGCTGCGGATGCCTGCCGTATCGCGTATGGGGGCGATGTTCGGCTCTTACATTCTGTTGGTTTTCGCACCGCTTATCGACCTCAGAGCGGTCTCGGACCTGTTTAGAGATACCTTTGTCGAGTGGGGCCGCGACCGTGCCTCGCAGCTTGCGGCAGGGCTGGCTTATTATGCCATCTTCTCGCTTGCGCCGGCCCTGATTATCGTGATCGCCATAGCCGGGCTGGTCTTCGAAGCCGGCGCAGTGCGCGACGAAATGTTCGGACGCTTGCAAGAGACAGTCGGTCCGGACGGCGCAGAGATAATCGATACGACAATGAAGAACCTCTTGCGCCC
>CAZJBO010000085.1:0-9428 GCA_964544075.1 uncultured Anaerolineae bacterium | reverse complement strand
CGCTGCTGCGCCCAGCCCCGCGATGACGGGCGTCAAGACGGGGTTAATAATCACGGCGGCAGCTCCGGCAACCGCCGCGACAGAAAGCGGCATCTCAAGCAGCACAGTATTCTTATGCTTGATGGTGATACGGCGCACATTGCCCTCTTCCACCAGCTCCTCTATGCGCTTGACCAATTCATTGCCGGCCACTTCGAGTTCCTCGACCAGGGTACGCGGCTTATCCTTTGGCGCTTCCTCTTGCACGTCATCAACAACTTCGGGGTTTTCTTGGTCCGACATGGGTACCACTCCTCACATTAATAATCTAGGCTCTCACTACTTTAATACGTTTATCGGCGCACAGAGTTGCGCGGGGCGTCACTGCTGCACAATCTTGACCACGGTCACGCCGTCACCGCCCTCTTTATGGCTCCCGCGCTCCGATGACCGCACCAGCGGATGACCGCGCAGCGCCTCCCGGACCGCGCGCCGCAGCGCTCCGGTGCCCTTGCCGTGGATGATGCGCACGAAGGGCAGCCCGGCCATGTATGCCGCGTTGAGGTATTCATCCAGACGGGGCAGCGCATCATCCACTATCTGACCGCGCATATCCAGCTCCATGCCCGGCGATGCGCTGCGCACCGGCAACGGATCGTTGCGCTTGCTCACCTCGGAGAGCTTGCGCTCCAGCTTGCCGCGCCGCTCTAGGTCTTCGAGCCGAGCGCGCAGCCGCATCCGCCCGATCTGCACCTCGGCCTCGTTCTTGGTCAGCTCGGTGATCTGTCCCTCGGTGTTGAGGGTGCGTACCCACACCGTCTCGCCCAACCGGAAGTAGGACAAGTCGCCCTCGTCGTCAAGGTCGAGCGGCAGCTCCACCGCCGGCGCGATCGGCTGTTCCAGACGCACCTCAAGCGTCTCGGCGCGCGCCTCTACCGCGTTGAGCGCGTCCAGGGGCAAGGCAGCCTGGCGCATATCCTGCCGCATCTTGCGCATCTTCTTGCGCAGTTTGCCGAGTTCACGACGGCCTTTATTGCGCGCCTTGCGCAAGAGTTCGCGCCGCTCTTCCTCGATCGCGTCCAGGCGCGCCTGAAGCGCGGCGCGGAGCTGCTCCGCTTCGTCGCGCATCTTCTCGGCCTCGGCATGGGCAGCAGCGGCCTCATCCCGCGCGCGGCGGATGTCTTCCAGCAGCGCATCTACCTCTAAGTCATCCGCCGCGACCATGCCCCGCGCCTCGTCGATGATGCTCTGCGGCAAGCCCAACCGTGCCGCGATGTCGAGCGCATTGCTGCGTCCCGGCAAGCCGACGATCAACCGATAGGTGGGCGCGAGGGTTTCCATATCAAATTCAACGCTGGCGTTACGCAGCCCCGGCGTCTCTTGTGCAAAGGCTTTAAGCTCAGGGTGGTGTGTGGTGACAATGGTCGTTGCGCCCTTATCCAGCAGGTAAGACAGCAGCGCGCGGGCCAGTGCGCTGCCTTCGGCGGGGTCGGTGCCCGCGCCCAGCTCGTCGAGCAATACCAGCGTGTGAGCGTTCGCCTCATCGAGGATCGTGATAATGTTGTGCATATGCGACGAAAAAGTCGAAAGCGATTGTTCGATAGACTGCTCATCGCCAATGTCGGCATATATGCCCTCGAACACCGAGAGCGTGGCCCGCTTCACCGGGATGTGCAAGCCGCACTGCGCCATCAGCGCCAACAGCCCGATGGTCTTCAACGCGACCGTCTTACCGCCGGTGTTCGGCCCGGTCACGACCAAGCCGTAGGTGATGTCGTCAATCGCAACGTCGATCGGCACCACGCTTTCGGGGTCGAGCAGGGGGTGGCGCGCCTCGGTCATGCTGAGCGTGCTTCCGGGGTGGCGATGGGTGCCCTTGCCGGGCAGGGTGCGGAAGCCGACCAGTTCGGGGCACATCGCATGGGTCGCATAAGCATACCTAGCTTTGGCAAAGGCGAGGTCGAGTTCGGCGACCGCGTCTATGGTGCGCCCGATGGAAGCCGCCACCGCGCCAACCCGGTCCGAGAGTTCGGCCAAGATGCGGTTTATCTCGTCGGTCTCGTCCATCTGCAGTTGGCGACAGGTGTTGTTGAGTTCGACCGTGCTCAGCGGCTCGATGAACAGGGTTGCACCGCTGGCGCTCTGGTCGTGCACCACACCCTTGATGCGTCCCTTGTATTGCGCCTGGAGCGGGATCACATAGCGTCCGCCGCGCTGGGTGAACAAAGCCTCTTGCAACCATTTAGCGTTGTTGGGGCTGCTGATGATGGCGTTGAGTTTGCTCATCAGGCGGTCGAAGGCAACGCGCAGCTCCGCACGGAGCTTGCCCAGCCGGGGCGACGCGCTGTCCAGCACTTCGCCGCGTTCGCTGAGGGCGCGGTCAATCGCATCGATCAGGCCGGGCTGCGGTTCGATGAAACCGGCAGTCTCGGCGAGTATGGGGAACTGCCCGCGCAAGCCGGTTATGACGCGCCGCAGCGTGGCCGCGCTGCGCAGCGTAGTCTGTACGTCGAGCAGGTCGATGGGGTCGAGCACAATACCGCGCGCGGCGCGGGCAGCATCGGCGCGGATGTCGCGCACCCCACCTACGGTGAGGTTAGATTTTTGTGACAGCAGCTCGACAGCTTCCGCCGTCTCTTGCTGGCGGCGCAGCGCCTCGTCGAGGCACACGGTCGGCGTCAGAGCATGGGCCAGTGCGTGACCGGCGGAGAAAGCAGCATGTTCGGCGACCTGTGCCAATATTTTGGGGAGTTCAAGCGTCTCGGCAGATTTGGGGTCCATTGGTTTATTGCCCTTTACGTGATCGGCGTTTATCGCTGCACACTATGATGCCCTGTGTGGCGCATTCATGCCAATGGAACGCCGCCTGGAGCTGCCTGGGGTTTCAACCGCAAGCACCTTGCGCGCGCTTCTGGCTCCCCTCGCCCCAACGAGGGAGAGGGGCCGGGGGTGAGGGGGCAAAGCCCAAACCGGCGATGAAGTTGGGTATAATGACTCTGTGGGAACGGATGCATATAGGAGCGCACATGATGCGATTCTTGGTCGCCACAAAGAACCTCGGCAAGCTGCGTGAATATCAAACCCTGCTGGCCGACTTTCCCATCGAGTGGGTATCGCTGCAAGAGATAGGCTTGGGCGACATGCGGGTGGCCGAAACCGGCACAACCCTCACCGCGAACGCCTGCCTCAAGGCCCGTGCCTATGCCGATGCTTCCGGTCTGCCCACCCTGGCCGACGACACCGGCCTTGAGGTGGACGCGCTCGGCGGAGCACCGGGGGTATATTCGGCACGCTACGGCGGGCCAAACGCAAGCGATGCCGACCGGTATCGTAAGCTGTTGGCGGAGCTGGGCGATACCGAGGCACGCGGGGCACGCTTCCGCTGCGTGATCGCGATCGCCACGCCCGGCGGTGACATACAGACCGCCGAGGGCAAGTGTGAGGGGTACATTGCGCGCGCGCCGCGCGGCACAAATGGCTTTGGCTATGATGCGGTGTTTGTGGTCGAAGCGCGCGGCGTGACGATGGCCGAACTCACCGAGGCCGAGAAGAACACGCTCAGCCACCGCGCGCGTGCGCTCGAAGCAGCACGCCCGATCTTGGCGCGCCGGCTCGAAGCACAGGGGAAGTAACCATCATTCAGGCGGCGGCGTCAGCCCCATAGTGTTGAACAGAGCATCGGCCTCGAACAAGAAACCGGTGCCGCGTGCGCGGCTTGTACGCGCGCCTTTCCGCCTCAAGTATCGGCCAAACGCGATCAGTGATATTGCACGGTCACGCATCCGGGCACGCCCGCGCGCGGCCCGCATACTGCGCTCGAACGCATCATGGATTGCCGCGACCTTGCCGGGGCAACCGCCCTGCAGTGCGCGCGCCAGCAGCAGATAGATACCCGGCAGGGTGCGTGCATCGCCCCGCGCGCTGATGCGTGCCAACCCCTTTTGTGCCGCATCAACCGCCGCTGTATAGTCTGACTGCATCATCGCCATGTGACCTGAGACCAAGCAATACTCCGGCCAGAACCACCACGCCCCCTCCATCTCGATCCAGGTGCGCGCCATCTGCAAGGTATCCGCCGCCGTGTCCAGATCGTCCATATGCATCTGGACGTCCGCCAGCGCCAGCATAGCCTCCACGGTATCGTCCACAAAAGTGCTGCTGCCCAGCTCCTCCAACGCCGCCTGAAGGTGCGCTCTGGCCTCCGGGTAGCGGCCCAAGTCACGCTCTAGCTCACGGCCCCAGGTCGCCATACAGCGTGCCAACCCAACGTCGTCATTGTTTCGCTCAAACAGCTCCAGCGCCTCTTCAATGCAAGGCTCCGCCGCCTCATATTGCCCCTCAAAGCAGAACGCGCGGCTCAGCTCCCGCAGCGCATCGCCCAGGCGCGCCGGCATAATGCGGTCTGTGGCGCGCTCGACCAGCACGCGCAGAAGCACCACGGCCTCCTGATAGGTCTCTACGGCCAATGTGCCTTCGCCTCGCCGGAAATATATCTGCCCCAGCTGTGCCAGATAGTCGGCGATGCGCTGTTTATCCCCCGTGGGGCGCACCCGTGCCAAAGCCTCCTTGAGCGCATCGCGCGCCTCGATCAGGCGATAATTACCGGCGTACATGATCCCCATCGTCGCCGAGGTCTCGGTAATCAACGCCGGGTCGCCAAGCTGCCGGGCCAGGTCGAGTGCATATTGCAACGGGCGCACCGCCTCGTGCCGACGGCCCAGGTAGAGGTAGGCAAAGCCCATCAAGCGCCAGGCTTCGACCAATTCCGGCTCAAGGCCGCTCACCTCGGCGATGCGTGCCGCGTCCTCGGCAAAGCGCGCCGCCTCTTGATAGCGCCCCTGCCGTCCGCACAGATCGGCGATGAGGTTAAACGCCTGGGTTTGGTGCTGCCGGTCACGGTGGCTGGTCGCCAGATGCAAAGCCTGCCCCACGGCGGCCTCGGCGCGGGTATATTCGCCGAGGTCCTGGTAGATGCGGCCCCGGTTTAACTCGATCTGTATGTAGAGCGGCCAACGTTCGCCCTCGTATTGCAATTGCTCGACATTGCGCGCAGCGATCGCGTAATGATGCAAAGCCTCAGCATTGGCATAGATGCTCTGGGCAAACGCAGCGGCCCGCATCGCATGGTGGATCGCCTTATTATAATCGCCGCCCGCGTCGTAGTGATAGGCAAGGAGCGCATCGCCAACCTGTGCTACATCTGCCTCTTGTTGGGCAATGAGGTATTCGGCCACCCGTGTGTGGAACTTATGGCGCAGCTCCGGCGGCAGGCGTCGGCGCGCTGCCTTCGCGATCTCGATATGGCGGAAGCGGTCGGTGCGGAGGGCAGTGTCTTTATCGCCGAGGTTGACGATAAAGCCCATCTCGGTCAAAGCATCGAGCCGCACCCGCATAGCGCGGTGTGGCAGGTCTGGGTAGACCGCCCCCAGTATCGACAAGGTAAAAGCTGGCCCGGCGATCGCCGCTGCCTGCAAAAGAGCCGTAGCGGGGGCATCCAGACGTGCGATCTGCGCGCCCAGCAGAGCATCCAGCTTATCGGGGATGCTTAGGCCGGTTTGGGCATGGTCGGTGCCCGACGATCTGCCGCCGCCGCGCAAGGGGAGGGCATTCGCGACGCGCGATAGACGCTTCCCGATCTGCGGCAGGTTGACGCCGCGCGACGGGGTCGGGAAGTCTTGGGCCGGCGACACAGCTTGGACGCGCGCTTCCGCTGCGTCGAAGCCAAGCGCCTCGACCGCCGCCATATCGACCGTGTAGCCCTCGCCCGCGCGCTTGAGCACCCCGGTCTGGCTCAGATAGTTGACCACTTCCTCGATGAACAAAGGCGTACTGCGCCGCGCGGTCCCGGCGACCGTGCCGATCAAACGCTCTAGCTGTGCGTGCAGAGCCGGGGGCCAATCGACCGTGCCGACGCGCTGCTTGAGCAGCGCCCAGCCTTGCTTCTCGGTCAGCGCTTGTAGGTCGAGGCGGATGCTGTGAGAGAGATTGTAGTAATCGAGCGAGGGGGCAGTGCCGGGCAGCGCGCGCTCGACCGGACGTCCGGTTAGACAGAGCAGAATCGGGTATGCCTCCAGCCCCGTCGCGATGTGTGCCAGCAGCGCCAGCGTCGAAGCATCGGCCCAGTGCAGGTTCTCGAAGATCAGGACCAGCGGCCCGTGCTCGGTCAGGCCGATAAGCAGATCAAGGGCGACATCAAACAAACAATCGCGCCGGGTCTGGGCGTTCAAGGGCGTCACGATCTCGGACGTCGGCACCGCGATGCCCAACAGCGGCCCCAACAACGCCGCTGCCCGCTGATAATCGGGGCAGGTGTGGCGCAGCCGCGAGATCAGCTTATCATGCGCCGTCGCCGGATCGTCGTCCGACCGTAAACCAAACACCGCGTGCCAGATGTCAATCCAGGGTTGGAAGGGGATATGGCGGCTGTGTGGCGCGATGCTACAGGCATAGCCACTCCCGCCGGTTTCGAGCCATTGCGTGACCAGGGCCTCGACCAAGCGGCTCTTGCCCACCCCGGCATCTCCCACCAGGGCGATGATCTGTCCTCTGCCCTGCCGCAAGCCGTCGATGGCGTGCGCGATCGCCGTCTGTGGCGTGCGGCGGCCTATGATGGGGGGGCGCGTGAAGCTAAAGGGATACTGCGCGGCCAGGTTGCCCGCCGCCGATTGCTCCCCCTCCAGGCGATAGACCACCGGCGCATCTTGCGGCTCCGGCTCCAGCCGACGGAATGCAAAGGCTTGCGTAGCCTCGGCCTCGATATATGCATCCACCCACACCTCGCCCGGCGCGGCTTGCCGGGCAAGGCCGTCGGCGCGCTCCACTACGTCGCCGACCACGGTATGCTGGCGCCGGACCGCGCTGCCAAGCGTGCAAGCGAAGACCTGGCCGCCGCTCACCCCGATGCACTGCGCGTGTTCTGTGGCGAAGGCACCGCGCTGTAGGGCCAGAGCACAAGCTAATGCCCGCCCCGCGACGGTTTCGATATTAGCCGGCGCGTCGAAGATCACCCGCAGCTGGTTTTGTGTGCCGTGTGTCCCGGCGGCATCCTCGACACAGGCCGATGTATGGGCGGTGCAGGTTCGCACGCGGTCGAGGAAGCCGCCGTAACGCCGGAGGATGGCGTCCACTTGTTTGATGTAAGCCAGGAGCTGTCCCCCGGCAGAAGGGTCATCATAGCCCGGCCCGATGAAGTTAACACACATGCAAACCGCACGTCGGTAACCGGTGGGCGGGTGGGCAGCGCCGTCGGCCAGATAGCTGAGCAGTGCGGGCGAGACAAAGGGACGCAGCGCGTTCTCTAACCAGGGGGGCCAATGGTCCTCGTCGTCGTCAAGTGCGGGGAGGGGTGCGGTACCGGCGCGCACATCGAGGTCGGTAACCAGATGCTGCCCGTGGTCTAGGGCCTCGCCGGAGATGAAGTTGCGCAAGGGGGCGACGACGTTGATGTTGGCGATCACCTGCCCCAACGCGGCCCGACCGGTTCCGGCTGCCGCCCAATTCAGCGCCGCCCCGCCGACGATAAAACTTTGTTGTATATCGGCGTCGCCCAAGATGATGGCAGATAGAGGACCATATGCCACGCCGATCCGGAGGCCAAAGCGTGCGTCGTCCGGCGCTTCGCCCTGAGTGTGCCTTGCCATGCTGCGCGTCCGGACCGCACACTGCATCTCGATGGCACAAGTCAAGGCGCGCCGGGCGAGTTCGGTTAAGAACAGATCGGTGCGCTGCGGCAGGTATGCGACAAGAGCATCTCCATCGAGCCGGGCGACCACGCCATCGAACTTGTGGACACAATCGACCAGGTCGCCCAAGATGCTGTTAACGTGCACGTCGATTGCTTCGGCGCTCTTCGCCTCGTCGTGGCTAAAGCGTTCGATGAGGGATGTCAGGCCCGAAAAGCCGACCAACAACACCGCAGCGTTAAACTGCGTGGTATCGCCGGGGCTGAGCGGGCTTCCACTCCGCAACCATTCGACCACGGCAGCAGGGATGTAGGCGGCGAAGGTCGATGCGAGATTGGGCGGGGCGTCTGGGTTCATTATTATCAACTGCTCAACCGAAAGTGCGAGCGCGCGCGTCTGTGCTCGCGTAGGTACCGCACAATAATGCCTTGCATTCTGCTAGCTCTAATGATAGCGGTGTCCGGGCAAGTGCGAAAGCCGAACCAGTATGAAAGTGGTTTTGTTGGTGATATAAAAATATATCCTGATATGTCTCACGCCAGATTCTAGCCGACCCCGGCCTTCCCCTAAAACCCTAGTATAAATCGGTGCGCCGGTCACGCAGCACCGGCAGCGCGGCGCGCACCGCATCCACGCGCGCCAGATCAATCTCGACCGTAAGGAGGACCGGTGCAGCCCCGGCCTCGACAAGACGCGCACCCCAGGGATCGATGAGCGCCGAGGCGCCGAAAAAGTCATACGGCCCGTCTTGCCCTACCCGGTTACACGCCGCGACGAACACTTGGTTCTCGATGGCGCGGGCGCGGGTGAGGACACGCCAATGCATCCGGCGGGGCTGCGGCCACGCGGCGGCGAGGATGATAAGGCGCGCGCCCATGCCGACCGCATAACGCCGGAAGAGTTCGGGGAAGCGCAGATCATAGCAAAGGGCGAGCGCGGTGCGTCCCCAGGGTAGATCGAGCACCGTGAACGCATCGCCGGGGGTGATCCAGCGGTCTTCCCCCATCAGAGCGATCAGGTGCAGCTTGCGGTAGACGCCCACGATGTCCCCACTCGGTGCGAAGAGCACAGCGCAGTTATAGACCTTGTCGCCGCGTGCCTCCAGCATCGAGCCGGCGATATACAATCCATGCTGCCGGGCCAACGCCGCCACGCGCGCAAACAACCCCGCACCAAGCCGGCTTGCCAACGTCGCAGCACGCTTGAGAGCAAAGCCGCTATCCCAGAGTTCGGGCAATATCAGCAGACGGCTGCCGCGCCGGGCGGCTTCGGATGCAAGCGCGGCAGCGGTGGCGAAGTTGGCGTCAGGGTCGCCGTGCTTGATGTCCATCTGCGCCAGGGTGAGGGTCAGACGGCGGCTCATGAGGCTGCCTCGTCCACAGTTGGCGGCGGCTTTAGACCTGCAACACCACGCCGCCAGTATGCGATGGCGCGGTCGGCGACGTGGTCGACCGACATATGGGTCGTATCAAGCTGAGGGATATCTAGGTCACGCACCGGTCGTTCGCGCTTGATCCGGGCGATGAGGCGGGCGCGCTCGTCCACCTGGTGGAAGCGTGTCCCCATCGCGGCGTGCATACGGCGCAAGACTTCGTCGAGGGCACAGACCAGACAAAGCGGCTCGGCGTTCTCTATCAAACGCTGGTTGACGGGGTTGAGCAAGATATTGCCCCCGGCGATGATGACGGAATGTCTGCGCAAGCTCAGATCACGACAAGCCTCTTGCGCCAGGACGCGCGCCCGCGATTGTCCATACAGCGCGCGGAG
>CAZJBO010000084.1:2336-9450 GCA_964544075.1 uncultured Anaerolineae bacterium | reverse complement strand
ATGGCCGGGACCCTTGCCCACTTGCTGGTCGAGATGTTCTCGACCGTGATGAGCGTGCCGGTGCGGATGCTCTCTGCCAGGGGGCCGTCGGGGTGTAGCATTGTGTCGGGCGTGAAGTCGGCGGGCAGCAGCCCGGCGAGCGCGGCGAGGGTGGCGGTGTCGCTATCTGAGTCGTATAGCGCGATGCCGCACAGATCGACATCCATGCTATCCACCACCGCGCCGGCGATCGGATGCAAGATTTCGGCGCCTTCGCCGCCCACATCGGCGGCGGTTTTGGTGATGCGGTGTAGGGCGATAAGCCGCGCGGCGCGGGTTTCGAGCAATTGGTTGACCGCGCTGATCTCTTCGTCTTTGATCTTTAGCGTCCGGGTTGCTTCGTCCAGCTTGGCATAGCTTTCTTGCACTTCGGCCAGGCTGCGTGCGAGCGCATCGGCGCGGTCGGCCATCTCGCGGTATATGCGGGAGGTTTCGACTGCATAGGCGGCCTGGTTGCCGAAGATTTCGAGCATCCGCACGTCGTCGGGTGTGGGGCGCAGCCCGCTGCGTGGGGCGTCTACGGTTATATAGCCGATGATCTCGCCGCCGGTGGTGAGCAGCAAGACCAGCATAATGTCTCGTGGGTTCCAATGTGCCGGGCTTCTGCCGGCTGGCGCGTCGGTTATCTCGTAGACATCTAGGCTGTCCGGTTTCCATTTGTCTTGTTGCTCGCCCGGCAGGAAGTATGACATGCTGATCTGATACTCTGGCCGCATCATGCTCTTGATGTGGGAGACGGGCATGGGGGTGCGTTTCATCTCTTCGAGCTTGAGCAATGGAAGCCCGGCGCCTGCGATGCGGCGGAAGGTCTCGTCATCCTCGCGCACGCTGATGAGCACTGTGTTGAAGCCGATAGTCTCCTGGATGCTGTAGGCGACGGCTTCGAGAATATCTTCCAGCGGGCGCTCGCCGCTGAGCATCTGGCTGAGGTTGTAGATTTGGCTGAGCTGTTCGGCGCGTTGGTTGAGCAGATCATTGCGTTCGAGCTGTTCTCGATAGCGCTCGGCGTTGGCAAAGGCGATGGCGGCTTGGTCGGCGAGCGCGCTCACAAATTCGTGTGTGCTGCTGTCGAAGTCATTGGGTCGCCCCGACCATAGGTGCCCCAAGCCTACGACGTGTTGTGCATAGAGGATTGGCACGACAAGCGCGGAGGCTGCCCCCTCTGGCGCCGGGGATAGATCGCTGGTTGTGTAGTCTTGCACCAGCTGCCCTTCGCCGGTCAAGATCGCCTGGCGCTCGATGGGTGCGAGGTCGGGCAATTGAGCCTCGCCGCCCAAGCGCTGGTCGATGTCGGGTTGGTCGGGCGCACTCCAACGTTCCGGCGGGGCCAGCAGGACGACGCTGGCGTTATCGGCGTTGGTGGCGCGCATCGCCTCGGCGCGGATGACCTCTAGGATGCGGTCGCGGTCGAGGGTGTCGTTTAGCTCGCGGCTGATCTTGGCGAGCGCGTCGAGTTCTTCGAGGCGGTGGCGCAGCTCAACATCGGTAAGCTCGCTGCGGTTGGCACGTTCGAAGGCGCCGGCGAGCTGTGAGACGGCGGTGGTGAGGATGCGTGCATCCGATAGGGTGAAATCGCCCTCGGCTTTGTTGGCGACGATGACTTCACCGGCGCCTCGGCCCTGTACGATCAAGGGTACGGCGAGCACGTTGGTCATCTCGAAGGCGTTGATGATGTCTTGGTATGCCGGGTGTATGCGCTTGTCACCGGGCACGCGGTTAGAGATGAAGGGTTCGAGGGTTTTTATCGGGTTGTGCGTTAGGCCTTCTGTGTCGAGGCGGATGTGGACATAGCGTAAGTCTTGCGCATCGACGCCATAGACAGACCCCGGCTCAACGCGCAGGACGTCGCGGCGTTCGTCGAGCACCAGGACGATGCCCTTTGTGGCTCTGAGCAGGGTGACGGCTTCGGCCATCACCGAGCGGAACATTTCTTCGCGGCTTTGGGCGCTGCCGGCGACCTGGGCGATGCGTTGGAGGCCTTCGGTGTCGTGTGCATAGCGTTGGGCCTCCGAGAAGAGGCGCGCGTTTTCTATGATGATGGCGGCTTGGCTGGCATAGATCGTCAGGATGTGGCCGTCTGCGTCGGTGAACATGCCGCCGCCCAGCTTGTTGGATGCCTGTACCACGCCCAGGCGCCGGCCCCCGACCACGAGGGAAGCCATCATGGTCTGGGTGACGCCGACCTGTTCGGCAAATTTGACCAGGCCCAACGCTTCGGCCAGAGGGTCGTTCAGCACGTCGTTCGTCGCCCATATCGGGACGTTTAGGAAGAGCTGGTGGGTCGGGGAGCCTTCGGCCATAGGGATTGCGTAGTCCCGGATCACTTCGTCGGGCAGCCCATAGAAGGGGAGCTGGCTAACCAGGGCTTGGTGGTCTGGGTTATAGAGCAGGATGCCGCACATCTCGACATTCATCAGGTCGGCGATGCGTTCGTTGATCTGTGAGTAGAGCTGGCTAGAGTCACGCATCGCGCCGATGGCTTGGCTGATCTCTTGCAGGCCGCTGAGTTCCTCGACGCGGCGTTGTTCTCTCTCGAAGAGCCGCACGTTTTCGACCACGATGGCGGCTTGTGCTGCGAAGATGGTGAGCATCGCGCCGTCTTCAGAGGTAAATGTAGAGCCGTCGCGTTTATTGAAGACTTGCAAGATGCCGATGCGCCGGTCGCCTACGGTCATGATCGCGGCGACGGCGGTTTGTGCCCCGACGACGGTTATCAGGTTTATCAGGTCGAGTTCGCGTACCAGTGGGTCGTCTTTCAGGTTGTTGCTGATCCAGTGGAGCTTTTTATCCCAGATGGCGCGCACCGAGGTGCCGGGGGTCAGCGGGATTCTATAATATTCTAGGGCGGATTGGGGCACGCCGTAGAAGGGTGCTTGTGGCACCAGCATGTTGTTTTGTTCGTCGTAGAGCATCACGCCGCACATCTCTACGTCCACCTGCCGGGCGATGCGTTCGGTGAGCTGGGCGTAGAGCTGATGCGCGTCGGTGAGCGCGCCGATGGCCTGGGCGATTTGTTGCAGCTCGGTCAGCTCGGTTAGGCGTTCGGCTTGGGCTTCGTAGAGCCGGGCGTTATCGATGGCGATGGCGGCTTGCCCGGCGACGACCTGGAGGAGGAAGAGGTCGTCGTGGTCGAAGGCGTTGTATTGGCAGCTGATTAGCTCTAGCGTGCCGATGAAGTTCTCGCTGGCGACCAGGGGCACGCCGATAAATGATTGAAAAGGAGCATCCGGCCCATTGCACAGGGGCTGTACATCGGTGCGTCCGCCGATTTCGCCGATGAGCAGGGGTTGACGATATCGCGCGATCCAGCCGGTATATCCCTCGTCGATTTGGTATTCGCCCTGGCTTAGCTCGAAGATGTCGAGGTGTTCGTGGTTGCCTCCGGTCGCCTTGCGGCGCAGGGTTTGGCGGTCGGGTTCCCACAAACAAATCTCGGCAGCGTCATAATCTACGATGCGTCCGACGCTTGTCAGGATGGAGTTTAGGGTCTCGCTTAGGTTGAGGCTGGCGCTGATGGTCTGGCTGATGTCGCTAATGACCGCCATCGCGCGGGCGGGGTCGCGGCGGTCTTTACCCAGTTGGCTGCCGGCGCGGTCGCGGAACACGACGACAAATTGGCGTCCGTCGATGGTTTGTACCTCATGTGAGGTGGCTTCGACCTGTCGTTCGTCGAGGTTGAAGGTTGCGCGCCCCGGCGCGGCGAAAAGCTCCCAGAAGGTATCGGAAGGTTGGGCGTGTTGTGCCATGAGCCAGAGGTTGGCATCATCGCCGTTCATCCCGAACCAGCGGCGCGCGGTCTCGTTGACGAAGATCACCTTGCCGCCTTCTTCGACGACGACGATGGCGTCGCGCACAGGCACCAGGTTGACCGGAATATGGGTGGGTTCTGCGGCGTGGGCAAACGGCTGTGCTTCGCGCTGAAATGCAATCAGCACTATCGCAATACAAATGCCTATGCTAGAAACCAGTGTGACAAATGCAAAGCCTAAATCCATATCCGTAAGCGCAACCAGGGCGCGCCCTAATCCCCTTCTATAAAGTAGAATCGGTCGATTTATCGAGCGGCGACACGTCGGCTCGTGCGACGGGTTACCAGGCGTCGTCTTCGACGGTCATCACGTGGTCTTGACCCCGGCGACGGTTTTCGGCGGCGAGTTCGGTAATCTCGCGGATATCAGAGAACTGGTGGGTGGCGGCGGAAACTTGCCCAACCGATAGTGTCATCAAGCCGACTTCGCGCTTCCCGCCGAAGCCATCATCAACGACGATCTTGCCGGCTTCGCGGTCTATGAAGGAGTAGTGCTTTTTGACTTCATCGTCAAAGCGCTCTCTGAGCAGTTCGCTTACCTCCTCGGCGCGGTCTGAGAAGGTGATGATTACAAAGTTGTCGCCGCCGGGGTGCCCGATAAAATCGTCGGGGGTGCCCATCTCGTCAACTACCTCGCCGATCAAGAGGGCGGCGAACCGCAATACTTCGTCCCCCGCGACAAAACCATAGACTTCTTTGAATGCGTCGAAGTTATTGATCTTCACATCGGCATACGACCAGGTGCGCTCGCGCCGCATGAGGCTGCGCAGCTGGTCTTCGATTAGGCGCCCGCTGGGTAGTGCCGAGCGTGGGTCGGTCAGGCTCTCGCGCTCGCTGCGGGCGATCGCGTTTTGTACACGCAGCTTTAATTCTTCGATGTCGAAGGGCTTGGTAATATAGTCATCTGCGCCGAGTTCTAACCCTGCTATTTTATCGCTTCGTTCATCGCGCTGCGTAAGAAATATAATCGGTATGTGGCTGGTGCGCGTAGTTGTCCGCAGTTCTTTGCATACCGCATAGCCGTCCATATCGGGCAACATGATGTCGAGTATGATGAGGTTGGGCAATTGCTGCCGCGTGAGCGCCAGCGCATCGCCGCCCCTGGGCGCAACTTGAACTTCATACTGTTGACCGCTGAAGTAAATACGAAGCATGTTGGAGATGTCGAAGTCGTCTTCTACGACCAGTATCCTGCCTTTACTCATTCATACACCTCCCCCTCTTGGGGAACGCGCTGCTAACATTGCAACATTCCTTTCGTTTTCTGCTTGTATGATACATGCGAAAAGAAAGTGGCGCCAGTGAGCATATCGTGTCCTAATGTGAACAAGCTATAGTTTCTTAACTCTTTTTGCAAATCCGCACCTAGCTTTTAAGATGGTTCGTATCTATTCACCTGGAGCTTTGAGTCTTAGGTATTCCTTTCGGTCACCAGACTTTAGCCCTTGTCCCCTTTCTAAGCGTGGCCAAGCCGCGCAAATGCAGGTCACCTCCACCTACGCGGAGGTGTGGGGGGGGGGATCGAAGGGAATGCCCCCGGCGCAAAGCCCCACACTTTGTTTGCACGGCGCGCAGCCCATGTTGGGTCTGCAATACCCCGCTGCCCTATCCCTGGCGCGGCGGAACTCAATACGGACACATATCCTCGACCGTATACGTGCGGTTGGCCGTGCCATATCCGTTCAATACCATCAGGATATCCGACCGCGTCGTGGCAACGCTGCGCGCGATTGCGCAAGCGGTGCTGAGGTTATTTGTACGGCTGTATTCATCCCAAAAAGCGCGCGCAAGGTCGGCATAAGCCGCGCCGGGTCGCGCCTCGCCATATTCGGCGTTCAGCCGGTCGAAGGTGGCCTGGGCCTGGGCGCTGTCTTGTTGGAGCGCGTAGGTGAGCATGAGGCGATATAGGGCATAGGCGTTGAGGTACGCACGCTCGTTAGGCAGATGCCACGGCAAGAGGCTTTCGTCGGTGAGGACTTGGTTATAGGCGCTGCGCGCGTCGGGATAGTTGCCGGCTGCGAGCGCAGCGTCGCCATCATGTACGGCATGGATGCGATATTCTGCCGGCGCGCGCTCCGTGAGCGCCAAGAGATAGCTTTGGCCGTTCCAATCCCACACCCACGAGCTGATGCGTGCCGGCCCGTCGCCCACCGGGTGCCCGGTTGCCGAGAGTTCAAGCACACCGTCCTCGTCCACATCCCCGACCGTGAAGTGGGCATTGGGCGCGCTGGCTGCGCCGGCGTTCAGCGGGCGGAAGTTCCCCAGCGTTGCATCCCAGCTGAGGATTTGCACTTCGCCGACACATGCTTCGGGCGTAGTACAGCGCTGTATTTGGTAGACTACCTCGGCGCGCGCATCCCCGTTCATATCGCCCACGCGCAAGAGCACCGGCAAGCTGATGTGCGGGTCTTGGGTCGAGGCATAGAGCAGCCGGTAGCCGCCGGCCTCACAGCCGAATATCAAAAGCTGGCCGGGTTGCGGCTGGAGGTCGGCTCGGTTTGGATCGTAGATTGTGATAATCACCTCGGCGCCGCCGTCGCCGGTCACGTCGGTATCCACCTTGACGAGGCCGCCGGCCTCGGTGACGGCGCCCCACGAGCGCAGCGCGCCTTCCAGCAGCGTAGTCGGCCCGCCGGCGCTGAGGTATTGCGCGATGGCGGAGGGGAAGGCGGCAAAGGTTGTCGGACGGCCCGGCGGCGCCGGGTTGCGCGGGGCGGGACAAGCGCCGGGTTGATAGGTGGCAGGCCCGGCGGGAGCCTCGGCCTGGGTGGTGGCGGTGCCGATGATGGCGGCCTGGGCGGTGGCGGTGCCGACCGGCGCGACAATGGCGGCGTCCCCTGCCGTGTTCTCCTCGATTGTTGGGAGCGCTTGGCCTTCGGCACTGTCGGGTGTCAGCAGCGATACTGATATGACGCCGCCGGGCGTGGTTGTGGCGAATGCCGCCGGGGTCAGGGTCGCCTCAGATGCGTCACCGCTGCGCGCGCCGCTGCCTATATTGATGCTACATGCCAGGGTAGCGCTCAACAGAAAGGCCCAGGCCAGGGCGAAGCGGGGGAGGTGTTTGTTTATCATACGTTAACTATACCCCTGCTAAAAGAGCTTTCCAAGTGCGGGGTGGGTCGGGAGGGTCCGGCGGGCGGCGAATCCTGCCTGAGGTTGAGACTCGTGTTATTCTGGTTGGTCAACGACATGATAACGTAACACAGGTGGGGGAAAATCGGAGGGACCAAGACTTTTACCACGGGGCATTTTGCTACTTTCTTCCTA
>CAZJBO010000084.1:0-2326 GCA_964544075.1 uncultured Anaerolineae bacterium | reverse complement strand
TATTTCTTCTGTGCTCTCTGTTTGCTCCGTGACGCCAAAGGCGCAGGAGGGCGAGAAGAAATGAAAGGTAACCATGCGAATCTTTTTTATCTCCGCCGGCGCGCAGCAAGTGAGCGGTGTGTTGCGCTATGACCGCGAAACCGTACAAGGCCTACGCGCGCGGGGCATCGATGTGCGCGTGTTCACGCCCGATATGATACACAACCGGCGCAGCACACAGCCCCAAAGCGAGTTTTGCTCCTTCGTTCGCCACACCTGGCAGGGCATTACGCTGTATACCCCGGCGCGGCGGCGCGCTTTCCGCGCACTTCTGGCAGACTATAAGCCCGATATTGTGCATATGTCCCTGGACACTGCGCTGATCTTCTCGCCTTTGGCAAGCCTTTGTACCTCAATGGGCATCCCGGTCGTCGGCACTCAGCACCAGCCCATCCAACGCAGCCCCACGCTGCTTGGACAATACTTGCTGGCATCCTATCGCCTGATTGCGTTGTTCGTGCGGAAGATGACACGGCTTATCGTATTCTCGCAAGATCAGATGGATTGTATGCGGCAGGCGCGGTATCCGGCAGAGCGTTTGGTCATCATCCCCAACGCCGTAGACGCCGATAAGTTCTCGCCCGGAGCTTCGGCGTTCCGCGCATCGCTCGACGCCGATTGCGTGATCTTGCACCTGGGGCGCTTTTCGTATCAGAAGAACACCAACCTACTGTTAGACGTGTTCGACCGCTGCGACTTTGGCCCGCGCGTCAAGCTGGTGATGGTCGGCACGGGCGATGATTTCGCGCCGGCACAGCGGCGTTATGGTCGCCATCCCAACATCCGGCTGCTGGGCGTTATCCGTGATGAGGCGCGCGTCATCGACATCTTGCGCGGCAGTGACATCTTTGCGCAGCCTTCACGCTATGAGGGACATTCGATTGCGCTGTTGGAGGCCATGAGCACCGGCTTGGCCTGCATCACCACGGCGGTTGGGGCGCACCGTGACGTGGCAGGGGGCGCGCTCTTCTTGCTCGATCCGCACCATGTGCGCCCACAGCTCCGGTTGGCGCTTCAAAACCTGGTGTATAACCCCGAACTGCGCGCCTTATTGGGTCGGCAGGCGCGGCAGCGCGTTTTAGATCAATATGCGCTTGACATTATGTTAGATCGCCTAACTTCGCTTTACAATGCGGTGCTTTCCGAGGTATAATGGGGGGTCATTTTCTCGCAAAGATATGACAAAACGCGGCGCGGCACAGCCTCGCCCCAATACTTTTTAGTTATGTGCAGTGGGCTTCCTGCACTTATGGCGCGCAGCCTGCTCGTTTAACCAAAAAGCATTGCGCTTCGTTTCTATGGTATACAAACACAGAAAGGACACGCACAAACATAATGAACAAGCAGCCTCATTCGCCGTCTCTGATGGACCGTTTCCGCACTCTGCCACGCAACGTTTGGGTTGTGACCCTGACAAGTTTCCTCACCGACATCTCAAGCGAGATGATTATCAACTTGATACCTCTCTTCCTATCGAGCGTGCTCGGCGTCAAGACCGATATCATCGGCCTGATAGAAGGCATTGCCGAAACCACTGCAAGCCTGCTCAAAGTGTTCTCCGGTTGGTTCTCCGACCGCATCGGGCGGCGTAAGTGGCTTACCGTCGTCGGCTATGGCCTCTCGACCATCGCCAAGCCATTCTTATACTTCGTCACCTCGTGGAGCGGGGTGCTGATGGTGCGCTTTGCCGACCGAGTAGGCAAGGGCATCCGCACCGCGCCGCGCGACGCGCTGGTCGCCGACAGCATCGACGAGCAACACCGGGGTATGGCCTTTGGCCTCCACCGTGCCGGTGATACCGCCGGCGCTGCAATCGGCTTGATAATCGCGCTCCTGGTGGTGCTGGCGACACAGTCGGGCCAGGTGGAGCTAACGCGCGATACCTTCCGCACGGTAGTGCTCCTGAGCATCGTCCCGGCAGTGTTGGCGGTACTGGTGCTATCCCTGGGCGCACGTGATGTAGTCTCGAAAGACGCTAAGCGGCACGAACCGCCCAAGTTCTCGTTGGCCGGGTTCGACCGGACCTTCCGCATGTTCCTGTTGGCGGTCGTGGTCTTCGCACTGGGTAACTCTGCCGATGCCTTCTTGATCTTGCGCGCCAACAAGCTCGGCCTGGGCGTAGCGGGTGTGCTGGGCATGTTGATAACTTTCAGCGTTGTATATACACTGGTCTCCGGACCGGCGGGGATGCTCTCCGATCGGTTGGGGCGGCGCGGGCTGATCTTGGGCGGCTGGATGCTCTATGGGCTGATCTATCTGGGCTTCGCCGCCGCGCGTGAGGCCTGGC
>CAZJBO010000083.1:0-9457 GCA_964544075.1 uncultured Anaerolineae bacterium | reverse complement strand
GTCGATCACTCGGTATGCTTCGCTGGTCAGGGTGACGGCGCTGATGCTGGCGCTATCGGTGTTGAGCGTGGTGATGAGGTTTAGGTCGAACATATCGCGCAGCGGGTGGTATGCAAAGTTGCTCATCACGCCGGTTTGTTCGTTGCTCGTGGGGCAGACCTCAAAGACGATGCCTCGGTCGCGTGCCAGCCGGGTGACCTGAGAGTCTTCTACGATGCGCACGCCGTGCCCGATGCGGTCGGTGTAGAGGTTTTCGATTGAATAGCGCACGGCAGAAGCGCCGCTCCCTTCGCCGGCATGTACTGTAATGCCCAGTCCATCCTGCTTGGCGTGTACAAATATTGCTCCGAAAGGCCGTGCGGGATATTTTACTTCGTCGCCGGCAAGGTCTAGCCCTACCACGCCTTGATCTTTATGATCGACGGCAGATTGTGCGATGTCGGCGCCGATCTTGAGGCTTTCGTGGCGGTTCATCGAGAGGATCAGGCGTGTGTTGATGTTGTGGTCTGCCGAGGCGCGTGCTACCGCTGCGCACACCCAGTCGGTGACGTCCTCGAAGTCGAAGCCTCCGGTTTGTGAGAGTGCGCGTGGTGTGAAGCGCAGCTCCATATAGCGGATGTTCTCGGCGGCGGCGGCGGCGACCGCTTCGTAGGCATAGCGGTCGATCAGTTCGGGCGAGCGGTGGAAGAGGCGCAGTGTGGCGAATTTCTGTAGATAGGTACGCAGATCGGCCCGCTGGTTCGCCATCGTTACCAGCTTGCGCATCTCGTCAACCGTGCGCGCCGGTAGGTCTAGCCCTTCGCGTTCGTTGATCTCGACGAGGGTTTCTAGGCGCAGTGAACCTTCCAGGTGACGGTGCAGCTCGATCTTTGGTAGGCGCTGCAATTGGTCGTAGAGCTTCCAGTTAACCTGTGCCTGGGGTGTCGTCGTCGTCTCGATAGATTGGGAGAGTGAACGTAAATACACTGCCAACGCCTAACTCACTTTCAACCCATATGCGCCCGCCGTGGGCTTCGACGATTTGTCGGACGATGGAAAGGCCAAGCCCTGTGCCTTCTTCTGAGTCCTTATCGGCGCGATAGTAACGTTCAAAGACGCGGTCTTTGACCTCCGGCGCGATGCCGACACCGGTATCATAGATTGAGAGTTCGACGGTATCTTCGTCGGGATAAGCACGCCGGGTTGTGATCGTGATGTGCCCCCCGTCGGGGGTGAACTTGACCGCGTTGCTGATGAGGTTGCTAAGCGCTTGGTTGATGCGTTCGCGGTCGATCTTGACCGGGTTGGGATAGTGGGGAAGTTTGCTCTCGATGCTGATCTGTCGTCCGGTCAGGCTGAACTGCGCGTCGCACACTGCGCGGTGTGCGATGTCGTTTAGGTCATAGACGGCGCAGTTTAGGTTCTCCGGCAGGATGCGTTGCATCTTCAAGATGTCTTTGATGAGCAGGTCTACGGCTTCGATTTTTTCCATAATGACTTCGAAGGCTTCTGCTTGTGCTTCGGTGACCGGCCCCAACGCCGCGTCTTTCATCAGACCGATGTACCCGGTGAGGAAGGTGAGCGGGCTGCGGAGATCGTGCGAGACGTTCGCCACCAGCTCGTTGCGCAGCTCGTCGAGAGCTTCGAGCTTTGCGTTGGCCTTCTCCAGCTTGAGCGCGCGGTCCCGCAAGTCGGCGTGGAGCTGTGCGTTTTCTATGGCGACTGCCACCTGTGACGCCGCGATGCTTAGCAGGCGTTCATCTTGGAGGTTGAAGGCGTTGGGTTCATAGCTATCCAGCGCGAGCGTGCCGATCACCCGGTCGTGGTAGCGCAAGGGCACCACCATCAGCGAGCGTAGTTTAGGGTCGAAGAAGATGAAGTCCGGCTCGGCCTGGGCATCGGGGATATAGATAGGCTCGCCGGTTTCGGCCACCCGCCCGCTGACGCCCTCACCGACCTTGAGGCGGGCTGCGACGCGCCAACGCTCCTGGATGCCCACCGAGGTGTGGATCGCAAGCTCGTTGCTCTCTTCTTCCAGCAGCGCGATCGAGACGGCGCGGCAGTCGAACAGCTGGCGCAGCGTTGTGACGACGCCCGAAAGCACTGCTTCCAGGTCTAGGCTGTACGTCGCGCGCTTCGAGACTTCGTAGAGCGCGGTCATCTCGCGCAAGCGGCGCTGGGTGTCGCTATAGTGGCGTGCGGTTTCGGTCACGATTGCCATATAGCCCGCCAGCAGGTCGAATAAACGCACCTCGTCGGCGCGGAAGTAGTGAGGGGCTTGGTAGACGACGTTGAAGACCCCCAAGACATTATCCATGTGCTTTATCGGGAAGGTCGCAACTGCGCCGATCGGCATTTGGCCCGCGCGTGCTTCCCGGCTGACCAAGTGTGGGTTGTCCTCGGCGTTGTGCAGGATCACGGCTTCGCCCTGCCAGATCACGGCCTCGCGTATTTCTTCCAGAGAGCAGGCCGGCCAATCGCCAATGCAGATGTTTAAGGTCTTGTCGAGGCAGCCTTTGCAGCTTGGCTCTCTATCTGGCAGGTCCGACCGGTCGGATGCGCTATCGGCCATGCCGCCCTCGGCGGTGATGCAGACGCATACCGCGTCGGCGGTCGAGAGGCTCAGCGCGGTTTGGCAGATTTGTCTCAGCGCCACCACGGGGTTGGGTGAGGAGGTGAGCAGCAAGCCGGTTTGTTGCAGCGCTTCCAGGCTTGCCAGACGCTGTGCGGTCTCGGCGAAGAGCTGTGCATTGTGGATGGCGACTGCCGTTTGGCTGGCGACTGCTTCGAGGAAGGATACATCTGTGTCGCTGAAGGCGTTTGGCTCTTTGCTTTGTATCGAGATCACGCCCACCGATGCGCCGGCAGCGATCATCGGCACGATGATTATCGAACGAGGCTGGCTTGTATCATCCAGCAAGGCCAGCTCTACCGGTGGTTTGTCGTATCTGACGTCGCGCAGATTGACGGTTTTCTGGTGTTTGATAACCCACCCGACGGTTGTGCCCTCGGCCTGTCTGATCGAAGGTGGCAGTAGTTTGCCCTGGTCATATAGAAGCCGGAACTGCATCTCGTCGGTTTCGGCGTCGTATAGGCCGATGTAGAAGCTGCTGGTGTCCATCAGCTGGGCGATCTGTTTGTGCACCAGGCGGATCACGGCGGCGACGTTGGGTTCGGAGATCGCCAAACCTATCTCATATAGTGCCTCTAGCTGGCTGGCGCGCGCTTGGGTTTCTTCGTAGCGGCGCGCGTTTGTGATCGCGATGGCGGCTTGCTGTCCAAAGGCAAACGCCAGGTCGCCATCTTCGGCGGTATAGACGCCGGCGGTGTGGCTATCTAGGTTCAGTATGCCCGATACTTCGCCTTGTACGATCAGGGGAACCCCGATCCACGCGCGGGTCTGTGCGCTTGCCTCCGTCTCTACCCACATCTCCGATGTCTTTGTATCGGGGATGACCAGGGTGCGTCGGTGTTTGAGCAGCCATCGGGTGGTCGGGAAGTTGGCAATCTTGCGTGCGGCGTCATCGAGCAGCGCGTCTGTATCATAGCCCTCGGCGCGTAGGATGCGATAGCGGTTTTGCTCATACAGCATCACCGACCCCGTGTCGAAGGGCAAGACGGTGCTCAGGTAGCGGAACATCAGGTCTAAGACTTTCGAGAGGTCTAGGGTCGAGCCGATCTTCTGCCAGACTGCGTTGAGGGCTTGCAGCTGTTCTAGGCGCCGTTCGAGCGTGCCGGGCGCCGGTAGCAAGATCACGAGCGCCCATGCTCCGTCTCCGACCCCGCCGACAAAGGCCAACGTGACCGCCAGGTCGCTGCGGGTGCGCGCCGATATGCGTGCGGGGTCGCCGTGTGCCATGAACGATTCCCAGGCGGTTTGTGCGCGTGCGCGTGATTCTTCTGCGAGGCATTCGACGAAATGATGGCCGCGCCAGCCCTCCGGGGATAAGTTACCGCCGACCAGGTAGATCAATTCGGGGTTGGCCGAGATGATCGTGCCGTCGGGTGCTACCGCCAGGATACCTTCGCGGCGTTCTGTGTGGATATTGCCGGACATGCTATCTGGCGAGAGGTTTGGTAGCGGTAAATGTAACATTTCAGCTCGATATAGGACGGCTATTGTGCGTCGCGTTCGATAAGCAGCCAGCCCCAATAGCGCCATGCCGTCGCCGTGCTGATGCTCAAGCTGAGCGCAAGGGGGATGCTGTATGTTAGGATATATAACGTTTCGTCACAGAGCAAGTCATCGTCATTAAGGCAGGCAAGCCCGCTCAAAACGTAGAGCAGCCCAAAGAAGGTTGCCACGCAAGCCAGCGCTGCCGCCACGTAGAACCAGCGGTAGTAGGGCGGCATGTGCGTCACCACGCCCAAGCGCTTGCTGAGCAGGCCCAAGACGATCGCGGTTATGGCGATGGCGAGGGGGGCGCTCAGCCCCAACAGCTGGAATAAACTTTCGAAAACCTTCATTGACCTATCGTTCATATCCCCTATAGACGCAGAAAAAGGGCGCGATTGCTTTCCCTGTGCGTCTCTGCGGTGAAGCTCGACTATCACACCGCATTCTGACAAAATCTGTCTTGGTCAATCTGATGGTAGACAGCTTATTTGGGGCGCTGCCCCAAACCCTGTCAGGGGCCACAGGCCCCTGAACCCCATTCTGGCGCGGCAAAGCCGCGCCAAAAGCGGCGTCAGCCGCGTGGGGTCTGGGGGCGTGCCCCCAGTGGGGCGCGGGGCGAAGCCCCGTAAATGTCCATCCTCATTTTGACCAGCTCACATTCTGACAAAATCTATCAATCGCTGGTCATTTGCTTATATAGTACCAGACAAAGCGCGATTTGTGTCACCGCACCCAAAAACCACATTCCACCTCCCAGCGCATCGCCGACGCTGCGTCCGGCAGCGAGGTGCCGCAGCGCGCCGGCGGCAAAGAAGAATATCGGCACGCCAAAGAGCCAATAGCGCGTTTGTTGTCCGGCGCTCTTGGCATAGAAGCGCGCGATGAGCAAGACAACGCCCACGGCCAATACAACCAGCGTCCAGGTGTATAAGGTAAGCGCTTGGGAGAAGGGAGTGCTCATGTGCGTGCCCGTGAACTATCGGCTGCGCCCCGGAAAGGCGCGGGTAAAGGCGTCACGCATCCGGCGGCGTGGTGTGCCGGTGAAGATGCCCTCTTGGTCCTCGAAGCGCGCGTGCACCTCCATGCCTTGCGCGCCGATATCAAACTCTCGGATCGTCTTATCATGGTCGCTGCCGCGCAGCTTGAGCACCAACACCGCCTTGTGCACCGCGCTCTCGATCTCGACGTAGCGCAGCAAGCAATAGCTGTCGGCAATAAAAGCCAAGCCCTCGTCAACCCCACTGCTCCCGCCGAGCAGGGCCGACGACTCGCGCGTCATTATGGCGGTGAGGCCCAGGCGTTTGAGCGCGTTGATGAAGGCATAGACAATGCCGCGCAGCTCTACCGGGTCGCCGGTCAGACGCTCGAAGTGTGAGAGGCTGTCGATGAGCACGCGCCGCGCCCCGACTGCATCGCGCAGCTGCTCCAGGCGCCCATTGACCCTCTGGAGGTCGTGTTTGGTCACCTCCGGGCTGCTCATCACAACCCGCAGCTTGTTTTGTGCCTCCAGCGCCGGCAGGTCCCAGCCGAAGCTCCTTGCATCCTGATAGTATTGCTGCGGGAAGGATTCAAAGGTCAAGATCAAGCCCGGTTCGCCGTATTGCGTGATGCCATTATAGATAAACTGCATCCCCAGGGTAGTCTTACCGGTGCCGGGTGCGCCCTCCACCAGGTTGGCGGTTTGGGGCAAGAAGCCTCCCTTTAACATCTCGTCCAGGCCCCGGATGCCGGTCTTTACGCGCTCCATGATGTTCTCCTATGCAGCAGTGTCACTTCATGCCCCTGATTACATGGTAGATTGCCTTGACACGGAAGGCGCGGTCGGAGCAGGCTTCGACAAACCGGGCGATCAGTGCGCGCGTATCGGCATCACGGGTGAGCGTATAGACTATCATATCGCCGAGCTGTTCGCGTTCCAGGACGCCGGATTGTTCCAGCTGGGCCAGCTCTGCCTCAATGGTGCGTGCATCGCGCCCGGCATAGCGGGCGATGTTCTCGGCGGTATCGGTGGTGTGGGGGTTATTGTGGAAGAAGCGCACCAAGTCCCACTTGACGAATGAATTAACCTTCGTCTGCAAGAACGTGAGCAATTTAGGCTCCATCTCGTCCATCATCTGCACTGAGGCATTGGGGTCTGTCATCGAACGCTTGCCTTTTCACCCTAAGAAGAATGCACCGCGAATAAGCTCGACGTTTCACCTACGGCGGCGGCGCTTGACACTTCGCTTTACTTGGCTCGGCGCGATAGTTTGGCGCGCCTCCTGTCGCTTGCGATAGCAGCAGTGTTTATACTTCTTGCCGCTGCCGCACGGACAAGGATCGTTCCGCTTCACCTTATCCCAGACATCGGCGCGCACCGGTTCGGGCGGCGCGGTTGCCCCCATGATGTTGGGGCGATACTCGCGCGTCCGGCGCTGCTTCTTTTCGGCTTGCGGAGGTTGTGGCCCAACCCGGAATATATCCTGCACCACCTGGCTTTGAATCTGGCCCAGCATTTGCTCCCACATATGATGAGCCTCACGTTTATATTCGACCAGGGGGTCACGGTTGCCGTATGCTTGCAGGCCGATGCCCTCGCGCAGCACATCCAGATCGGTGAGGTGCTGCACCCACAGCTTATCCACCACCCGCAAGAGCACGCGCCGCTCGGCGAAGCGCATAAAGGGTTCGTCACCTACCGTCTCCTCGGCATAGCGCGCCTCTTGCGCGGCATAGCGCGCCAACGCCGCCGCCACGAGCTGCTCTATGATGTCTTCGCGCGCCATCTTCTCCCAGCGTTCCACCGTGATGTCGGACGGCAGCGGGAAGATGCTCAACATCGCCTGGCGCAAAGCGTCGAGCCTCCATTCGAAGGCATCATCGCCGGTCAGGTATTGGGCGGCCACCCCGCGCACCTCGGCCTCGACCATGCCGGTGACTTGGTCGCGCAAGTTTTCTGCCCGCAGCACTTGGGTGCGCTGGGCATAGATGACCTCACGCTGCTTGTTCACCACGTCGTCGTATTCGAGCACGCGCTTGCGGATGTCGAAGTTATAGCCTTCGACGCGCTTTTGGGCTTGTGCGATCGTTTTGCTTATCCAGCTGTGGGTGATAGGCATCGACTCGTCGAACTCGCCCTGGCTCAGCTTGGAGATGCGGCTCATGTATCCCTTAAGCCGCTCGCCGCCGAAGCGCCGCATGAGGTTATCTTCGAGCGAGAGGAAGAATTGTGAGGAGCCGACGTCCCCCTGGCGTCCGGCGCGCCCGCGCAGCTGGTTATCGATGCGGCGCGCCTCGTGGCGTTCGGTGCCCAAGACGTGCAGCCCGCCCGCCGCCAGCACACGTTCTCGGTCGGCCTGGCATTCGGCCTCGGCCTCGGCGAGCGCCGCTGCCCACTGCTCCGGGGTGGCTTGGGTGATCTCAAGGTCCTGTTTGCGCAGCTTATCCCGTGCGATGCCTTTGGGGTTGCCGCCGAGCAGGATGTCTACGCCGCGCCCGGCCATGTTGGTTGCGATGGTAACCGTGCCCGACTTCCCGGCTTGTGCAATGACGATTGCCTCGCGTTCGTGCTGTTTGGCGTTGAGGACGTTGTGGGGGATGTGTGCGCGCTTCAGCAGCTTGGAGATGCGTTCGGATGTATCGATGGAGGCTGTGCCGACCAATACCGGGCGCCCGGCTTCGTGTAGACGTTTAATCTCATCGACGGCGGCGGTGAATTTGGCCTTCTCGCTGATGTAGACGTGGTCTTCCATATCTTCGCGTATCACCGGCTCGTGCGTGGGGATGACCGTTACGTCCAGATCGTAGGTCTTCTCGAACTCCTCTTGTTCGGTGATGGCGGTGCCGGTCATGCCGGCGAGCTTTTCGTACATACGGAAGTAGTTCTGGAAGGTGATGGTCGCCATAGTGAGGTTCTCGCGCCGCACCTTGACGCCTTCCTTCGCCTCGATGCTCTGATGTAGCCCTTCCGAGTAGCGCCGCCCGTGCATCAGGCGTCCGGTGAACTCATCGACGATGATGACTTGACCGTCTTGTACGATGTAGTCCCGGTCGCGTTCATAGATCACATGCGCGCGCAGTGCGCTGTCAAGGTAGGGCGTCAGCTCGGAGAACTCCGGCGCGAAGAGGTAGCCATCTTCCGGGTGGTATTCGGGGTCGTTGGCCTTGCTCTCCAGGAAGGCTTGCACCTTTGCGTCGATCTCGCCGATCTTGCGCAGCTCGGCCTCGACCTTTTCGATGCCGGCGTGGGTTAAGGTAACGCCGCGTGCCTTGACATCTTCCGCGTAGTCCCCGTCGGGTTCCTCGATCTCGATGCTTTCCTCGCTGCTCGGTTTGAGCCGGGGTACGATCTGGGCAAAGACACGGTAGTAGGGCGAGGATTCCTCTGCCGGGCCGGAGATGATGAGCGGGGTGCGTGCTTCGTCGATGAGGATGTTATCCACTTCGTCCACGATGGCGAAGTGCAAGCTGCGTTGCACTTGCTGTGTGACGCTAACCGCCATATTGTCACGTAGATAGTCGAAGCCGAATTCGTTGTTGGTGCCGTAAGTGATGTCGGCCTTATATGCCTCGCGGCGCGAGACCGGGCGCAGATATTGATAGCGTTCGTCGTCCGAGGCGAAGTCGGGGTCGAAGATGAAGGAGCTTTTTGTGGGGTCGGCCCCCTTGTTCTGGATAATGCCGGCGCGCATCCCCAAGAGGTGATAGATCGGACCCATCCATTGCACGCCGTACTTAGAGAGGTAATCGTTGGGCGTCACCAGATGCACGCCTTTGTCTTCAAGCGCATTGAGGAAAAGCGTCATAGAAGCGACGAGGGTTTTGCCCTCGCCGGTTTTCATCTCGGCGATCTGGCCCTTATGCAGGACGATTGCGCCGATCATCTGTACGTCGTATGGGCGCATACCGGTTGTGCGCCGCGCCGCCTCGCGCACGGCGGCGAAGGCTTCGGGCAGCAGGTCATCCAGCGTCTCGCCTGTCCGTAAGCGTGCGCGGAAAGCCTCGGTTAGGCCGTGCATATCGGCGTCGCTGAGGGCTTTATAGTGCGCCTCCCACTCGTTGATGACCTCGACGATCTTCCGATGGCGGTCTAGCTCACGCTCGTTGGGGTCGCCGATGATTGTCGTAACAAGTTTTCGTAACATAAACCTCAATCCCGTTATGCACAATAGTTGTATCAAGCCAGAGATTATAAGTCGGTTGGAGCCAACGCACCATCCTTAAGCCTGGGGTTAAAACCTTCAGGCCCACAAAAAATTAGTATCTATTCACCTAGAGCTAGGTATTCCCTTCGGTCACCAGACCCGTTAGGCGCCTAGCGCGGCTTTGCCGCGCAAATGCAGGTCACCTCCGCGCAGGCGGAGGTGTGGGGGTGTGGGGTGA
>CAZJBO010000082.1:0-9497 GCA_964544075.1 uncultured Anaerolineae bacterium | reverse complement strand
TAGCATCAATGCGGCAGGAATGCGTGGTCAATGAGGAAGAGCGCGGCAGGCGCAAGACTGCTAAATTCTTCGAAGACTTTGCATATGCGAAGGTGTAGGATGACTGGAAGGAATGCCACATCGCTAACTTCATTTCCTCAAACACGCCATCTCAAACCCAGGCACGACCTCCGGTGCGCGCACGCGAAGGTCGTGCCGAATATTGCAAATGCGCCTAACGCGGCACTGCCGTGTAATAGAAGGTGTGTGTACACGCCGGATCGTTGTCATAAACGATCGTCATCGTCATCGACCAATTCGTCGGACCGGTAAAGGTCAGCGCCATCGTGAGGTTGCCGTCGTCCAGCTTACGGCGCCCGCTGAACGCAAAGCGGTTCGGGCCGGTTGACTGCATGATGTAGCCGGTCGGCTCTTGACCGCGCCACTCGATCGAACCATCGGCATTGCGCGTGATCGCGACAAAGTGGTCACAGAACACAATCGCCTGGCCGCCACATGTGCCGCTCATGTTATCTGTGCCGGGGTAGGCCTGCCATACCGTCAGCCCAGCCGGGACAAAATCGACCACCGCATCTTCGCCCGACGGGGGGGTCTCTGCCGTATCGGATGAAGCCGTCTGCTCAAAAGGTGGGACATCCACCACAGGCACCTCATCACACAGCCCCAAAACCTGCACCGCACTCTGCGGCACCCATGCCTGCCGGTACTCCGGCACATCAAGCTGCCACCAACCCGCTGCGTCCTCGGTGAAGGCGGCCTGACCGACCACGCTAAAGTGTACATCAGGCGTCAGTTCGACCAAACGCACATAATCCACGCTGGGGCCGGCGTGCATACGCAGCGGCGCAGCGCCCACATCCAAGCCGGCAATACAGGTGCGCGCATCCACGCCCGGCAGCAAACCGACCGGCACACCCTCGCGCATCACAAAGGGGTAGGCATCGGCAAGCTCTGGCGCAGCGTCGGGCATGACAGTAACCAATGCATCGGTCTCTGCCTCAAGCGGGAACTTCCCATCTACCGTGACGCGGATACTGCCGGCAAGCACCGCAATTTGCATAGCATCTTCCGGCGGGGCAGTGACGAGAAGTGTCGCACCGGCAGAGGCCAGGTGCACCCCGTTGATCTGCATATGCACCACTGCGAGTTCTTCGCCCTCTACGTCCTCATCCGTCTCGGCTGCGATATTGCCCATATTCACCAGCAGCCCTGACCCAGCCTCAGCACAAGCCGAGGGTTCGGCAGCAGTGGTGAGATTAACCGCTTGCATATGCGTGGTATAGAGGTCTGGGCGCGTGAAGTCATCATCGGCGCGGGTTTCCAGGGTCTCCGGAGCACCGGTGATCGCCAGAAGATCGGCAAAGCCCCAAACGGTCAGATCATCTTGCCGCAAGCGCAGCCAATCGCCCGCAGCGTTCCGACCATCGGCGATAGCCTCGGCATCGAACGGCAACGCACCCAAAACCGGATAGTCGGTGCCCGGACCGGCGCGTAGGTTAAGGTCTACCGTACTGCGCACGGTCACGGTGGGGGGAAGGGCTGCATCAGGTGAGGCAACATCGCGCAGCTCTGCATCGCCAAAGAGCAACATCGTGACATCATCGGTGGGCCGGAGCAGCGCAAGCCCCCACAGCGCGTCTGCTGGGTCGGCAGCATCAGTCTGCACAGTTTCCAATGTGTCTAGCGCGACAAGCTCTGTGCCGTTGCAAAGCTGACCGACTTCCAAGTCGGTGCACGCAGCAAGGAGATCGGCCTGGGCGGTATCGGTCAAGGCGGCGCAATCGGCATCATCGTCTTGGGCCGCACCGGATGCGCTGATAAGCAATAGACCAAACAGCAAGCAAACCAAGAAACATAAACGCAGTCGAGACATGAGAGATTTCCTCCTCAAACTCAAAAAAAGCGGCGCGCAGAAAGAACAGTGTGTCGGCTGAAGCCGAGGGTGGGCTTCAGTCGATATGTCTTAGAAAGCTGAAACCTCAGGTGCAGACTTTTGTGCCCCAGAACACAAAACTCACTTACGGTTGAACTCCCCACGCCGCTACAGTATAGTAGGCTGATTTTGTCGAACATAACACATAAATCTCGGAGAGCAAATTTGATGAAACACCTCAAACTGATAACCATATTGTTGATATTGGCGCTCGGTGCGGCAGGCTGTGGCGCGCGTGACGCGACCGGCACGATCGAGGAATACCTACGCGCGAAGGTGGAGGACAGCGACGAGGCCAAGCTGGTAAACCTATCCTGTGCCGCATGGGAAGCCGAAGCACGTACAGATGCGGCGTCGTTCGGTTCGATAGATGCCAAAATCGAGGGGTTGGCGTGCAAGGAGGCCGGCACAGAGGACGGCTACACGCTGGTGCGCTGCGAAGGCACGATCAATGCCGTATACAACGGCGAAAACCGCGCGCTGCCCGTAGGCGGCCCCTACCGGGCGCTGCGGGAGGATGGAGAGTGGAAGATGTGCGGCCTCGCCGAGGATGCGGAATAGACGCGGTGTCAATCTTCGTCACCCACACCTTCCACATCATCCTCATCCAGGCCTCGCCACAACACATCCAGCGCCTGCAATGTGACCAGATTGCGCAACGTATAGCCGGTCTCTAGGGTCGCCTCGGTGAAGTCGCAGACAAGCTCTAGATCGTTAGGCGCGGTCAGATGAATGGTCTCCTCGCCATCTACACCGCCGTCGGGCAGGTCTTGCAACGCGCGCCACAGATTGACCAGGGGCAAGTCGTAGTCGGTCGCTACCTTGATGATGATCTGATTAAACAGCGCCGACTTTTCGGGGAATTCGGGCCGTCCGGGGAAAGTGTTCAGCACCGGCACCACGTCCGCCTCGATTGTCTCTAGCACAACCATGCGCAGATAGTAATCAAAATACTCCGCCTGCAGAGCCTGCACATCGTTGGTGCCGAACATGATGATGGCGAACGCCGGCTGTGAGAGACGGTACTCGCACGCCAACGAGTTCTCGTCCGCGTCGCACCACTCCGGGTCGGCCCAGAGCGGGTCTAGCGCGCTTGTAGTGTTAAAACCACCGGCGCTCGCCAGACTTACAGTGGCGAAGGCGTCGAGTTCCCATCCCTCGGCGCCACCGCGCGCCGGCGCTGCGGCAAAGTGCTCAATGACAGCCTGTAAATCCTCATACTCGCCCAGATCGCCCGTTGCATCACAGGTAGTCAAAAATTCGGGCGCAGCAGTCATACAGTCTCCCACTTTACTAAAGACATGCGGATTGTTCCCTCGCGCCACGCCCGCCGCATAGATCGCCCGTGCGTGCGCAGTCAGCTCCGGCAGGATAGGGTAATCCATAATATCGATATCGGCGACGTCGGCAGGGTCGAAGTCGCCGAGCGTTGGTGGGGTGAGGTCGATGCCGCGCGGAGCATCATCCTGTGCGCCGCTCGGCAAAGCCGCAAAGATGAACAACACAACACATAGAATAACGGCATGTTTCGTCACGTGGCAATGGCTCCTTTTAACTGTTACTTGCCGCCAAAGTGTACCCAATGCAAAAGAGGAAGCCGAGCAGCCCAACGTATCACCCCGGTGGGTCGGCCAAAGGGCGCACCGTGATAGGTTCCTCGTTGCGGTAAGTGACCATGCCGGGCTTGCCGCCCTTGATCTTACGCACATGCTTGCGCTGCGTCACATCTACGAGCACACGTGCTTCGCCGCGCTTGGGCGAGTAACGCGCCGCCAGCCTTGCCGCATGTTCAATGACCGCATCAGGGATGTCACGCCCGTCGTTCTTGATAATGACATGCGCGCCTGGCACTCCACGCGCGTGCAGCCAAAGGTCGTCGGCGCTGCCACGGACAAAGGTCACGTCATCGTTCTGACGTGCATTGCGCCCCACCCAGATCACGAAGCCATCGTCGGTGACAACACGCAGCGGTTTCGACTTGCCGCTTTGTGGACGCTTGCGCGCAGGACCGCGCACATAGCCCTGCGCCTCCAGGATGCTGCGCACCTCCTCAATCTCCGGCCAATTCTCCGCCAGCTCCAAATCTAACGCCAACTGATCGAGGAAAGCCAACGCACGCTCGGTCTCTTGGATAAGCTCCGGCACACCCTTGTTGGCGCTCTTCGCCTTCTCATAACGCCGGAAGTAGCGCTGGGCGTTCTCGACCGGCGAGAGCACGGGGTCGAGCTTAATCGTAAGTTCGGGACCATCCACCTCATAAGCCGCGCGGAAGCTCTCCTGACCGGCGGTCATGCTATATTGATATGCAAGAATCAGCTCACCGCTCTGCCGCAACCGCTGTATCTCGGCAGGATCGCGCTGAGAACGTTGAAGCGCGCGGAGCTTGCGGCTAAGGCGCTTCCGCGCGGCCTTAATATCTTGCGCTACCGGCTTCTTCGCGGCAATATATGCATCAACGCCCACCGGTGCGCCAAAGAACATCTCGGCGGCAGCGCTAATCGAATCGACCGAACGCATCCCATCTAAATGAGTGAGCGGATAGGGAGCGAAGGCTTTCACCACACCGTCGGCATCTTCGACCACGCACGGCTCCCATGCGTGCTCCCAGACCGGCAAGAAACTGCTTTCGATGACCTCGTACAGATCGTCGGGCGCGATGGCATGGGCAGGCGTATCGATGTCTTGCGCCGCGCGATAGACCAACTCGCGGGCCAGCAATGGGCTGACACCACGCAGCTTCGACACCAAGACACGCCAAGCAGAGCCGTTCGGCGCGCCGAGGAGCCAGGTCTCGACACGGGTTAGGGTTAAGTCGGTGGGGTTACATTTAATCTGGGGCGGTGGCGGCACGTAGGCGTGGCCGGGCAAACTAAGCCGAACACGGTTCTCTTGCGGGCCGACCCGCCGAATACACTCTAAGATCATGCCGTCGCCGTCTAGAAGCAGAATGTTGCCGCGCCGTTCGATAGCCTCGACGATGATGCGGAAGGCGCCTTCCGGCCCCTCAAAGTCCAGGTAGAGCACGCGCTCCCAGTCGGGCACACGCACGGCGACAAGCCGCGCACCGCTGATGTAGCTGCGCAGTCGGAGCATGAGGGGGATGGGCTGCATAACGCCCCGCCGAAACTTGCCCGTGACCAGATGGGCACGAGGCGCGCGCGGGTCGGCGCTCATCAGCAGATAGTGCCGCGTGCGCGCGGCATATATCTCAAAGCCGATGCTGTGTGCGTTAGCCTGGATGATGTTTTGCACCCGTCCACCCCGGAGCAGGGCGCGGAATTCGTCGCATACGGCAAGAGCGGTCAGAGCATCAAAATACATAGCTTGTCCTCTTCGACAAAATAGGTAAGACTTATTGTACCCACCGGGCACAGAAAACGCTTTAGGGCTTAAATGAAATTTATTTGCAGTATTAGTGGCTTGTCAACCGCTTCAATTGACTAATAACAGTAGCAATTACACAGTGAACCGTGTAAAATTCCATGCGAGCCAAATGAAATATGGACCAACCTATTTTGTATATTTTGAACATCGCCAGAGCACGGTTATAATGCCTGCTGAGAAGAAGCGCGTCTGGGTGAAAGGAGAGGGCCTATCGCACAGAACTTCGCCAGGGTTTATCGAGACCCGATAAAATCCGAAAACTAGTCTAGCTACACTTAAGGAGTATACAAAACCATGCGCAAGACACTTATCGCACTTCTAATTATTGCCATGCTGGCAGTGTCGGTTTCTGCTTTTGCCCAGGACGAAGAACAACAAACCCTTGTCGTCCTCGCAGGCGCTGACGTCAACAACTGGAACTGGATGCTCGGCGGCGAGTCCGGCTCTTCGAGCGGCAACGGCTACCTTTACGTTGGCCTGAGCGGGATGGACCCGTTCACCGGCGAGATCATCCCCTACGTAGCAAAAAGCTGGGACCTCTCGGAAGATGGCAAGACCTACACGGTCTACATGCGCGACGACGTAATGTGGTCGGATGGCGAAGTAGTTGACGCAGAAGACGTCAAGTTCACCTTTGATGCCCTACACTCGCCCCTGGTCGAATCGCCCTACACCAGCCAATACGAAATCGAGAGCGTAGAAGTCATCGACGACTTCACCGTCAAAATCACCTTCCCCGATGCAAACTGCGAAGCCACCGGACAGCTTGGGTTCTCGATTCTCCCCTCGCACAAG
Organism: uncultured Anaerolineae bacterium; assembly: GCA_964544075.1. Classification (GTDB taxonomy): domain Bacteria; phylum Chloroflexota; class Anaerolineae; order Aggregatilineales; family JAFGMM01; genus JAFGMM01. The sequence goes on along the minus strand of CAZJBO010000082.1, from coordinate 3,385 downwards.
TTCGCGCCCGACTTCAGCGACTTCATGGACAACCCCTTCAACCTAGACCCTGACGTTTCGGCTGGCGAATACATGCTCGCCGAATGGGTTCCGGACGACTACATGAAGTACGTGCCCAACCCCAACTACACACCGCTCTTTGAGGGCAACCAGACCCCGGCAAACATCGACGAATGGTACCGCATCGTCATCGTTGACGACAACGCGCAACAGCAGGCCTTCCGCGCCGAAGAACTGGACTACGGTTCGGTCGGCATCGAGGGCTACGACGCGCTGCTCGACGAACCCTTCCTGAACTTTGTCGAATACAACAACAAGACCACAACCTACTTCTTCGCATTCAACAACGCCGACCCCTCCGACCCACAACCGGCCTACGATGAAGACGGCAACCCGATCGAGCAGACCCCGCACCCCATCTTCGGTGACGTACGGGTACGCAAGGCCCTAATCATGGGCTGGGATCACGAAGCCGGCATCGAAGCCGCACTCGAAGGCCACGGCTCCCGCGTGACTACCCCGATCCCCCCCTCGATGGGCTGGGCCTACCACAGCGAACTGCCCGCCATCCCCTACGACCTCGAAGCTGCCGGCGCACTGCTCGACGAAGCCGGCTGGGTTATGAACGAAGAAACCGGCATCCGCGAGAAAGACGGCGAACCGCTACACTTCACCTTCCTGCTCAACACCGGCGGCGGCCAGTGGGAAACCCTCGCACTCTTTGCCCAGGACCAGTGGAAAGAACTCGGCGTTGACATGGAACTCCAGCTCATGGAGTGGGGCGCCCTGGTTGACGCACTGATGGCCCAAACCTTCGACGTGCTCGTGATCGGCTTTGGCGGCGGCGACCCGCAGCCCGATGGCATCGTACGCTCGATGTTCCACTCCGAGAACGACATCCCCAACGCAGCGTTCAACATGGGTTCGTACGTCAACCCCGAACTTGACCGCCTGCTGGACGAAGGTCTCTACATGCCCGGCTGCGCCACCGAAGACCGCGCGCCGATCTACTGGAAGATCCAAGAAATCCTCGCCGAAGACCTGCCCTTCGATTTCATCTACATCAACACCACCATCCTCGCCATCCACGAGAAGGTACAGGGGTGGGACCCCGACGCGGCCTGGGGCACGCTCTACAACATCTCCAACTGGGAGATTGTTCAACCGTAACTTGGGGTTTAAGGTCTAGGCCTCTCCCATTCTAAAGTGATGGCGGCTTCCCTACATGCGTTCATTGTAGAAGAAGGCCGCCATCACACACGTTTTTTACACAACCTTTACCAGACATAGGTAGTGCGAAGAAACAAAGGGATGCCCTTTACCCCAGAATGAAGTCTATGACCTTTATCTCCCACGTGGTAAAATTCCCATCAGAGATTGTGTCATCCTAAAACAAGTTTTCAGGGCAGGTTAACATGGGTCAATTCATTTTACGACGACTGTTTCAAGCCATCCCCACCCTTTTTGGTATCACCATCCTCTCTTACTTTCTGATGTTGGTTGCCCCCGGCGACCCAATCAAATGATCGGCTTCAACCCAGATATTGCGCACGAAGATATGGAACGTATCCGCCGCATCAAAGGTATGGACCAATCCCCGCCGATTCAGTACCTCTACTGGCTTATCGGCAATGACTGGGTCAACATTGATGCCGATGGCGATGGCAAAGGCGATATGATCGACATGGACGGCGACGGCGTAGCAGAAACAAAGTTCATGGGCGACCGCAAAGGCATTCTGCGCGGAGACCTGGGGGAATCTATCCAGCTCAGGCGTCCGGTCTGGCAGTTAATAATGTCGCGTGTCCCGGCCACCCTCCAGCTCACCCTCACCACCCTAATCATAGGCTATCTGATCGGCATCCCCATCGGCGTATATTCGGCGGTCAAACACAATGGCTGGTTCGACCAAACATCGCGCATATTCGCGGTAGTGGGTAACGCAGTGCCGGGCTTCTGGCTGGCACTCATCTTGGTCCTGATCTTCTCCATACAGCTAGATTGGCTGCCTACCGGACGTATGCATACACCCGGCGCAAACCCCAACGACTTGTGGGACCGCATCCAACACCTGATTATGCCGGTCACCGTGCTGGCACTGGGCACCATCGCGGGGCTTTCGCGCATCATGCGCACCGAAACGCTCGAAGTGCTGGGACAAGATTATATCCGCACCGCACGCGCGAAGGGGCTTTCTAGCCCACAAGTGTGGTGGGGCCACGCAGTACGCAACGCCCTCATACCGGTCGCCACCTTCCTCGGCCCGGCAATAGGCGGTCTGCTCAGCGGTGCAGTCATCACCGAAACAGTCTTCTCGTGGCCCGGCATGGGTCGGCTCGTGTTCGGCGCAGTCGGGCAGCGCGACTACCCGCTCATCATGGGTAGCGTAGTGATCGGCTCGGTTTTGTATATCTTGGGTTTGCTACTATCCGACATCCTGTATGCCTGGGTAGACCCCCGCATACGTCTACGTTAAGGTAAGGTGTTGTTATGACTATTGAAACCCCGGCTGACCTGAGCGCCTTTGGCTCGGCAAAAAGCTATAAAGAGCGCGGTTTTTGGACCAATGCCGCGATACACGTCGCGCATGACCGTTTGACAATGATCGCGTTGGGCATTCTGGTCGTGCTTACCTTGCTATGCTTCGTAGGCGCGCCCATCGTCGAGCGCGTGACAGGCATCGGCCAACGCGATATTGACTTCAAGCTCAAGCTGCTAGACCCCAGTCCCCAACACTTGCTCGGCACAGACCACCTGGGCCGCGACCTCCTCATCCGCTGGCTGTACGGCGGACGGGTCTCACTCAGCATTGCCTATATCGCCAGCGTCGTCTCGGTAACAATCGGCGTAGCGATCGGCATCATCGCCGGCTTCTACGGCGGCCTCATAGACGACATCATCATCTGGTTCATCACCACCCTCGTCTCAATCCCAAGCCTCTTCCTCCTCCTGATCGCCACAACCGTCTGGGCGCCGACGCCGGAAGTCTTGGTGATGATCTTGGGCTTGTTGGGTTGGATGGGCATCAGCCGTTTGGTGCGCGGCGAGGTCATGTCGGTACGCGAACGCGATTATGTCACCGCCGCACGCTCGGTGGGGGCACGCACCTGGCACCTGATGTTCTACCACGTCTTCCCCAACGTGATCTCAATCGTGATAATCTTGTTGGCGATGGACGCCGGCGGCCTCATCCTGGCCGAATCTGGGCTTAGCTTCCTGGGCCTGGGCATCCAACCGCCCATCCCAACCTGGGGGAACATGCTCAGCGACGCACGCCCCTACTACGAGAGAGCACCGCACATGATTATGCTGCCCGGCATATCGATTACAATCACCGTGCTTTGCTTCTATCTGCTCGGCGATGGGCTGCGCGATGCACTCGACC
>CAZJBO010000081.1:0-9505 GCA_964544075.1 uncultured Anaerolineae bacterium | reverse complement strand
TCGGTCCGCGAGGCGGCCAGCGAAGCGCGAGACCTGGATATCGACGATGCGCTCTTGGTCGGCGATGATGATGAAATCGCTGCCGCTCATATGGCCGAGGAAGTCTTCGGGCTGGCCGGCCTCGCGCACCGCGTTGCTGACCATGAGGCTGATCGCGCGGAGCACGTCATCGGCAGCGATGAAGCCGTGGAGTTCGCGGAACATGTCGAGGCCATCGACGTTTGCCGCCAACACCGCCCAATTTTCCATCTCACCGCGCAAGAGCGCAAGCAAGCGCTCCTCGACCAATTGGCCTTCGGGCAGCCCGGTGACCGGGTTTACCAGCGATGTGAGGGTAGAGCGGTTGAGCGCATTGCGCACGCGCAGACGCAGTTCTTGAATATCGAAGGGCTTGGTGATGTAATCGACCACGCCGAGTTCAAGCCCGGTGAGTTTATCTACGCGGTCGCGTTTTTCGGTCAAGAAGATGATAGGGATTTCCGAGGTGCGCCGATGGTCTCGCAGCCGACGACAGACTTCGTAGCCGTCGATGTCGGGCAAGCGTATATCGAGCACTACCAGGTTTGGTTGCTGCTCACGCCCAATCCGGACGGCCTCTTCGCCCCACGCGGCGGTCAACACATCGTAGCCCTGAACTCTGAAATAGGAGTTCAACATGTCCGAGAGGTCCATGTCATCTTCTACAATGAGAATCCGAGCTTTTTCGGGCAATGTCCACTTCCTACCGTAAGATACCCCGCGCTAACGCTAATGTGAAATTAGCTAATTGATAGGCTTTTTATCGATGGTGAACACACATTGTTCATCACCGACTGCCTGACACTTTGTCTCGACTACCCAAAATTCATGTCCGCCGCCCGCCCAGCGCGCGCATTCCTGGATGACGCCCGCGATTGAATGACAAACCGGGCGGTCTGCGCTGCGCCCCCAACAAGCAGGCGATTGCTCAACGACGAGATTATAGCCCATATTGTGCTCTACCACATGGGTAACTTGGTCGCTAAAACGTGTAAAGATACCTGCGATTGCGTGCAAGCCCACCCTCACCCGTAGATCTAAAGGCAGTGTGCTGAACAAGGGGTGCGCAACACCAACCATCGCGCCGAAGTTTCGCATTCTCTGTGCGAAGCAAGCGCGCCCGGCGCGCAGCGCCACCCCGCGCCCCCCTCTTGGGCCATAGAGTTCTTCCAGGGCAAGGTTAATTGCCATAAAGTCGGCGAAGTCAAACGCGCGCTCTAGCGTATCCGGTGGCAGAGCATCGGCGTAATGGCTTAGGTGCGCCATCTTCAAAACCGCATTAAGGCTGTTCCTGCCCATCACGTCTTCCATCGCCAAGAGATAGAATCGGGCAAACTTATAGGGATAGTATAAACCACTTTTCCCCGATTCCACACGTCGCTCCTATGGGCTTCCAGGTTTGGAACAAGAATATCAGTTGAGTTACTGTAGCACGGGGGTGTGGCATTGTCAACGGGATGGAAGCATGTGATCGTATAATGGGGACGAGTCGAAAGCCATCCGGAGAACAGGGGCCGGTAGAAGGGGGAGAAGACCGGCCCCGTTCGCACTATGCGGCATTACGCGCGGTTAGACTCTCGCGGCATAAGGCTTATTCCTCCGGCAGTATCGTGAACAGGCTGCCGGCGCCCCGCCCGTAGACCTCCGAGAAGTAGAATTCATAGCCGGTTGGCGGTATCACCCGATACTCACCTTCCATGCCCACGCGCACCTGATAGTGATACTCATAGGTGCCGCGCGGCAGCTGTGTTGCGCTGAGCACTACCTTCTCGTCCCGCATCTCGGTATGCGAGAACCACCACCAGCCCCAGCCCAAATGCAAGGGATCGGTCCGGCTGATGTGGGGCCGCTCCCCTACCACGCTCGTGGTCAGGAGGCTAGTATCGACCGCCTCGGCGCCCGCCGGGATCGGGTCCTCGATGACGACGTAGTACAGATCGTGCGGCGCGATGATTGTCAGAGTCACATCCACCATATCGCCCACATGCGCTTCGGTGATCGGCTTGTGGTCCTCGTCCCCGGAGAGGCTATAACGCCGGTCCAGGATTATGCCCCGGTTCAGCGGCGCGACCTCTTCAACCGGCAGGTAGACGTTTAGGTGTGTGGTGTAGTACATCGCACCCGGTCCTGCACCGCGCATGATGGTCAGGCGGTTGACTTCTTCCGCCAACAGATCGGTGATCGCGATACGCAGCGTGTTTGTATCGCGCAACGTATCGGCGTTCGCCGCCCCGGACATCTCTTGTGTGCCGTTGAGAAGCAGCTCGAAGCTATAGTCGGCCTCAAGCTCGCCCGTCGCCACCATCCAGTCGGTGAGGGCCATGAGCGCCCAAGCGGTCTCTTGCGTGGTCTCCCAGTGTTTGGCCCGCCGCGCGACCATCAGCCACCGCACAGCTTGCTCCGTGATCGGGTTCTCCGGGTCGAGCTGCACCAGCGCGCTCAACACAATCGCGGTTGTGCGCGTATCGGTAGACCAGTTCCAGTAGTCGATATCTTCCTCCTCCCAATGCGCGCCGGTTGCCGAGAGGATCGCAGCATTGTTCAGATCGCTGAGCAGAGAATCGATGCGGGTTTGGTGGGCACCTTCCAGCTTGGCAAAGGTCATCACCAAGAACGCGCGTGCATCATAGTTCATACGCGCGCGGAGGCTATAGAGCAGCACCGTGCGTGCGGTATCGCCCGCACCGGCGCGCGCCAAGACGTAGAGCACGAAGGCCTGCCGGTTAAGCACATAGGTGGGGGTGCGCATCGATACCATGCGCAAGTTCCCCTTGAGATATTCGAGCGCCTGATCGATCACATCCCCGCTGACCTCAAAGCCCGCACTGCGTGCCTCGACCAAGCCCAGAACAGCGTAGGCGGTCACGGTGATATTGCTATCATCGTTTACCCACCAGCCCCAGCCGCCGCCGATATGCTGCTGGGCATAGAGGCGCTGCACCGCGCTGTTCACGTTGCGGCGAAGGTTCCGCACCAAGTCAGGATCGGCAAGGCCGAAGCTATCTAGAGCGCGGTATGTCATGATGTTGGGGAGGAAGCGGCTAACGGTTTGCTCGACGCACATGTAAGGATAGTTCTCCAGGTAGTCCAGACCGTCGAGGGTGGCCGCCGCCAGTGAGGGGGTAACCTCCACGGCCAAGTCGCCGCGTGTGACATCCATCGTGCGAGGCAATGCCACCGCCTCGGTGCGCGCGCCGGCCTCTGTGAGCACTCCGCCTGTCCCCACGGTTTCGGGCGCTTCGTAGCGATATACCGGGATCACCTGGTTCTCGCCCTGCCCCAACGTGGGACGGCTGGCGTCTTGATAGCCGTCGCCTTCTACTGCGAAGATGAGCTGTACGAACTCGACCGGGAGCACCTCGGCGGACCAGTTGACGCGCACGTGTGCGCCGGCCTTGATCGAGATAGTCTGCGTGAGGTCGTCGGCGACATCCAGGCCGATCGCTTCGGACAGGCTAACTTCGACTTCGAGGTCTTCGTCGGTGTTGTTGTTCACCACCGCGCCGAGGATGGTCTTATCACCTACGACAAGGAAGCGCGGCGTTACCGGTCGGATGAGCACCGGTTTGGTCGAGACGATATCGACCGAGGCTTGCCCCACGAGGGTATCCTCGGAGATTGCGCGCGCGTCCATGTGCCAGGTGGTGAGGTTATCCGGCAATGTCACATCAACCGTGGCGTGACCGTCGGCGTCGGTGACCAAATGCGCCTCCCAATAGGGCGTATCGACGAAGTGTTCGCGCAAATCTAGGGTGTACACACCACCGCCGCCGCCGCCACCACCTTTGATGGCGTCGAAGACATGCTGTGTCAGATAGTCAACCGAGCGCGTAAGCAGCAGCGCGGTGTTTACACCAAGACCCTGGTGATTGTAGAAGTGCTCGACCAGAGTGCCGCTATTCGACATAATAATATCGAGTGCCGCTTTGTCGGTCAGGGCCAAGCCGACCTCAGCGCTGACCGGCGCGCCCGTATAGTCGGTTGTAGTGATATCGTAAGTGACGGTATCGCCGGGCTGGGCTTGCTCGGTAGAGGGGACCAACTCGACGTTGATTTGTTTCTGCTCTGTCGAGACATCCAGGCCAACCATGCCAATGCGGAAATCTGCCACGGGGTTGTTTTCATCCACGCCCTTCACGATAATCACGTTTACGTAGATGGTGGGAGCGTACATCGCTTCGATGGGCAACTTGTAGATATAGCTGTTGGTATCGAGGGTGATGATCTCATACTCTAACACATCGGCGCGCTCTATCGTGACCAGGGCGAGCGCTTCGCCCTGGAAAGGTGAAGTGATAAGGATTTCGGCTTCGTCGCCCACCTTGTAGTCGTCGCGGTCGGCGATGATGTCGATGCGCTTGGAGTTCCGTTGCCGCCATGAGACATACTCGTGGCTCGACACCCACAGGAAGGTGCTAGAGCGCACCTCGTTGCCTTGTGCATCGCGGGTGACTGCGACGATCTTGTATGCCCCGCCGCTCTCAGGCGTGAAGCTAAAGGTGGCCTTCCCATCGTCGCCGGTGACGACCTCCCCGCTGGCAGCTTCGATCTCCTCGACCTGCCAAGTCCAGATGGTGAAGCCGGTTTCGTCTTCCTCCTGGACGCTTGACCAGCGCCGCTCGAAGGCGGTCAGCTCGACCGTCTGATCGACCACCGCTGCGCTATCCCAATCGACCGTGATAACGTTCACGGTCGTCTCCTGTCCGGCGGTGCTCACATAGCGCTCCGGGTGCAGCCCTACATAGATTTCGCCCTGATGAACGATGACACTCTCATGGTTAGAGACCATCTGGCCGCTGACATCCATAAGGGTCACGTCGATCGTGTAGCGCTGGCTTTGGGTTTTATCCTCCAACGTGCTGGAAAGATCGAAGCTAAACTTACCCTCGGCGTCGGTTGTGCCCGACCCGCTGGCGATCTCTTCGCCGTAGCCGCCCTCATATATTATGTCGGTGTCGTAGTTGTAGTCTACGAAGTCATAGTACCCTTCGCCGGTGTATTGGAAGTTGTAGTTATCGCTGACGACTACCCAATCGACGCTTGCATCAGAAACCGGTCCGCCGAAGTAGAATGTGCCATCGGTGGTGACATTGATTGTGTCGTCCGGCAACACTTCGCGCTTATCGGGCACCACGCTGACGGTGAACTCCGGCAGGCGATATTCGGCGACGTTAAAGCTCAGGGTAAATATATTTTCTTGATAATCCGCAACCACGTGGTAACGGCCCAGGACGCCTTCCGAGTCGATCGTAAACTCGCCGGAGAAGGTGCCGAACTCGGAAAGTTCTAGCTCCTCTTGATAGACAGTTTCGCCATGCGAGTTATCAATGGATACCGGGATACGTCGCCTGTGCGGGACGGAGTAGGTGACATCGTCGCGGTCGCGCACGATGCCTTTGAAGTAGATAGTCTGCCCGGGCCGATAAACCGCGCGGTCGGTGTAGATATAAACAGTCTCGTGGGCCGGGTAGAAGTTAGTGTTGAGACCAAAGTCCCAGGGTGATATGCCCTCGCGCCAGCTGCTACAAGCAAAGGCGAAGTTTTCGCCATCGTCCACCACGGCGAAAACTACCTCGTACAGGTCCTTGAGGCTGGGGATGCGGGCTTCGAGCACGCCGTCGCGGTTAGTAGAGCCATGCGCGATCTCGCGCTGTTCTTGGTCATACAGCACCACCCTGGCGTCCATGACCGGCTCCCCGCTCTCCCAATCGGTCACCCAGACGAAGGCGGTATCGGTCGAGACCTTGAGTGTGAGGTTAGCTGTGGCGACGATCGCCAAATAGGCGGCAGGGACAGCGTTGGCCTCTAGGGTTTCGGGTGTATCGAGCCTGAGGTAGTAGAAGCCGGGGGGTAATGCCTCGTCCTCCACTGCATTTAAGTTGATGAGCTTGAGGTCGTGCTTGTTGCGCTCCGGCTCTACCGGCACACTCCAGGCGCGCACCAGGGCATCTTCGCCGGGGGAATACTCTTGCCACGCATCCCAACTACGCGGCCCGCTGAGCATCATCATATCTTCGACCGACATACTGGAGAGCACAAAGTCGAGCGAGGAAATATTGCGGTATCTGGCAAAGACTTGTGTGTTTTCCACATATGCACTATATACGCCGGTTCTCGGCATATTGAGAGAGACCGAAGGCACGAAGTCGGCAGTTTTGAAGTGCACGTTGAGGCCCTGATCTATGGTGTTGCCGTAGATGTCGGCCATGCCGGGGTCTATAGTTACGGTATAGTGCGTACTAGGCTGTTTATTGAACATGGCCGACAAGTGGTTGTCGTAATCGTTGTAGTAGTAATATACATCCTCCGGTTCCGGCTTGATGTGTATCTTGTCTTCGAGCGTCTCTCGGTCCATAGGAGAGGCAAAATAAATGTCGAAATTGCGGTAAACCTCTACGCCTACATCAGCATTATGGGGTGCAGTGTCAATGATGGCCGGGTAAGGCACGGTAGTATATTCCCACTCAAAACCCGCATCCAGAGGTACCTCGCCGATGGCGGAAGTGGCCTCAGAGGTGAGGATGGCCCCATAGAGCGTTGCGAGCTTTAGATCATCGTCGGGCGTAAAGACCAACTTAGTATCATCATTTTCCCAGCTCAGCGTGCCGGCAACCGGGTGCATACCGGGCCTTTCGAAGAAGCTAAACGCAGCCTCGGTGCTGGCGTGGTCCATCGCCTCGCTAAAGTAGACGAAGAAAGTTTCGTCGAGCGCGATGTCTTCTTGGGGCACAGGCTCGATCGATATGATGCCCGGCGGCCAAGTGCTGAACGTCCAGGTGAAGTCCTCGCCGAGCACACCACCGATGGTATCCTCCAAGCCTGCCGCGACGCTGACGGTATAGGTTGTGCCGCCGACAAGCGTATCGGGCGTGAAGACATATATAGAAGTATTGAGCCATTCGCCTTCGCCGCTTACGTCCGGGTCGAAGATGAGCGGGTCTGGTAAGGTATCCGTTTCCTCGGTGATGCGCAGCGGCACAACCGGACGGTTGAAAACCACGGTGATACGCGAATCGGCCTTGACATTGACAGCCCCATCGGCAGGTACGGTCTGGCTGACCTCAAGGAAGCCGACGGTCTGCACGGTGAAGCTGTAAGGCTCGACCAAAGTCATACCATGCACAGCGGCGGCGCCTGTCCCGACGGTGACGCGATACTCGGTACCGCGCGCCAATGTCTCGTCCGGCGCGAAGCGCAGCGTGGCCGCATCGAGCCATCTAAAGCTGCCCTCAACCGATGGCACGATGCTAAATGCCGCCTCGACCGCGTCATGATCCATTGGTTGGTCGAAGAAGATATCAATCGCGCCATCCAACGGCAGCTCTTGGCCGCTGAAGGGAAGATGGTCCACAACACGAGGTGCGAACACTTCATCGTGCTGTGCAAGGGCCAGGCCCTGCAACGGCATTGTCAACGTCAATGCCAGTAAAAGGCTGAAAACTAGCTTACGTTTTGCCATCACGAAATCTCCTTTAATTAAAACTAATTTGATTGAGAGTTCTCTTGCATGGTAACTTGCTGCAGTTTCATTATACGTCCGGCCAAGCACAGATCATAGCCCGGCTTTCATACGAATTCCTAACGATTGTCTAACGGTTTGTCCCCTCTCCGTGCCCTCCGGCGCTGCCCGTTCACCTTAGAACAGTCCGGCAAGGCTTGGGCAACCTGTCGAGGCGAAGACATAAAGAGTAAGCGTGGATGATGTATGTAGGAGAAAGCACAAGGACAGAGAGGTAAAGGGTTGAAGCGCGAACAACACACCGGGCAGCACGTCACATCGCCTAACTCGGACGTCTCCCACCGCCCCTATATTGTTGCCATAACACCGCGACCACAAAACGTGGCAGCCGGGTCTGACGGCGCCAGCGCCACGGCTCGCGTATAAGCCGGTCGAGCCACTCCAAGCCGAGCGCCTGCACCCACCTGGGCGCGCGCTTCCTCACCCCCGCGATGAAGTCAAAAGTCCCGCCCACCCCCATAGCCACCGTAACGCCCAACCGAGGCAGGTTGCGGGCGATCCATTTATCTTGCGCCGGAGCGCCATAGGCCACGAACAAAACATCCGCGCCGGATGCGCGCACCCGCGCCACAATATCATCCTCTTCCTCGGCGGCGGGGCTGCCGGGGTAAGTGCCCACCACTTGTAGGCCGGGGTGCTTCCGCTGCAAGACGTCGGCAGCTCTCTCGGCAACCCCCGGCGCGGCGCCTAAGAAGTATAGACGCCAGCCTTCCTCGGCGGCGCGCGCCGCGATGCGCGGCACCCCGTCGGAGCCGGTGACGCGCTCCCTTAAGTTTTGCCCAAAGCGCCGTGCGGCCCAAAGCAGCCCGCCGCCATCGGGTATGAGCAAATGTACACGCCGTAGGATGTTATAGAAAGTCACGTCACGCTGGGCAATCATGACGAACTCCGGGTTGGCCGTCGCGATCTGGCGAGTGGGGCCGCGCGCGTCGAGCCATGCCGCGATCTGGTCGCTCATCGCGGCGAAGGTAGTATCGTCCACCGGCACACCCAGAATATTGACGGTGCGGCGCGCCGACGTGGGCGCGGCGGGTCGGGGGGCGGGCAGGGCGACGTCCTTCCATACCGCATCGACGGCCTGCAACACATCCTCCGGCCTGACCATACGCATACAGGTGCGCGCGGCACAGCCCTCCGCCTCGCCGACCTGTGCTCCCACGTAGGTGCATGGGCTGCACAGCGGCGCGCTGCGCACTACACGCACCGAGACGCCCGGTGACCAGGGCCGCCAAGCAAGGTGATTGCTGGGGCCGAAGATGGCAACCGTAGGCACTCGCGCCGCCGCCGCCAGGTGCATCACGCCCGAATCGGCGCCGATGAACAGATCGGCATAGCCCAAGAGCGCGGCCAACCGTCCGAGCGTAGTCTGACCGGCCAGATTAAGCGGCGTGTGGGCCATCTGCGCACACACCGCTGCGACACCGTCTTCGGGCTGCCCCACCAACACAATCCGTGCATGGTATCTGGCATGTAACGCATCGGCGACGGCGGCAAAGGATGTGGGGTCCCAGCGACGTGCCGGGCTGTGGCCGCCGCTGCCGGGGTGGATAATGACCAACGGACCGGCGTCATGGATTGAGCCGTTGGCGTTGTGGAGGGTTTGCTCGGCCCAAGCATCATCGCGCGGGCGGACCGCAACGCGCAGTGCGCTGTCCTCATGGTCGAGCTGTGCGCCAAGCAGCGCGACCACCTCTAACCAATACTCGACCTCATGGCGCGCGCCGAAGCCGGCATCGGCGGCGGACTGCGTCAGCCCGACTAAGCCGCCGCGTCCGTTATCCAGCCCAAGACGTTTGGGCGCGCCGACCGCGCGGACGAGCGCAGCATATTTTAGCGCGCCGAAGCGTGTGGTCAGATGATGCAGGATGAGCACAGTGTCATAGCGGCGGCAACGCAGCGTGACGGCGAGCCGAAGCGCCGCGCAGAGGTTACCGGGGCGGAGCGCAGCGCGGGGGCTATCATAGGCGA
>CAZJBO010000080.1:7244-9516 GCA_964544075.1 uncultured Anaerolineae bacterium | reverse complement strand
AGTCCAAACCATTGTCGATGCTCTGCACACCCACATCACCGGGCGCCGCATTGTGCGCGTCGCCTTCGTCGGCGACGCCGCAAAGATGGTCGAATCGATTCCCCCGGATACCTTCCGGGCGCGCGCCGTCGGTCAGACCGTGGTCGGGGTCACGCGGCGGGGCAAGTATATCAACATCGCCCTGGCGTCGGGGATGCACATCCTACTGCACCTCATGATGACCGGGCGCGTCGTCCTGCGCATAGGCACGCAGCCCCTAGACCCACCGCGCTTTTTGCGCTGCGTATTTGCTTTTGAGGATGGCGCCGAGCTTTGCCTCGGCGACCAGCGTAAGTGGGCCAAGCTCACCGCGCTGCCGGCAGACGCGGTCGATAGCTACCGAGGCATCAGCCGGTTGGGGATCGATGTGCTGAGCGATGCGTTCACGCTCGAACGCTTTATGCATCTGTTGCACTCGCGCGCGCGCCTACACAGCTTCTTGCTCGACCAAACAAAGCTCTCCGGTCTGGGCAACATCTACGTCAACGAAGCCTTATTCCACGCAAGGCTGCACCCCTTACGCACCCCCGCATCGCTCGGCAGCGCCGAAGCCGAGGCTTTGTTCCACGCCATCCGTGACGTGGTGAGCGAAGCCTTGCGGCTGCGCGGCACCACCTTCGCGGATTTTTGGTCGCCCGATGGCCGCCCCGGTGGATATCAGAATCGCCTACAAGTCTTCCGGCGTTCCGGCGAGCCGTGCTTACACTGCGGCACCCCCATCGAGCGGCTGGCGCTGGGCAATCGGGGCGCGTTCTACTGCCCACGTGACCAAGTCTATTCACCAGATGCCTAACTTAACCATATTTTAATCTCCGCCTAACTTTATCCTCATAACAAATTTGGATACTCGTGCTTTATCATATAAAGTATAAAGTAGAGGAAGTTATAGAAATATGTCTGGAAGTTTGGTATGAATCTAAATTCTGCTGCCAACGGAATCCATGTCAGCTACACCGGTCGGACGCTCGGCAAGTACATTGTACGCGAGAGTCTGCACCGAGGCCGCTTGGGAGAGGTCTACCGCGCGTTTGATGCCGACGCACAGCGCGATGTCGCCGTCAAGATATTCTATGGCGATAGCCTCACCGATAGCGCCGACTTCGAGGCGAGGTTCCGTGCCATCATCAGACTAGAACATCCCAACATCTTGCGCGTGTTCGATTGTGGAACGCTCGGAAACGTACACTACATCGTCACAGACCGCATGGAAGGCCCCTCGCTGCGCGATGAACTCGGCGCACTGCGCGGCGGCATCGACTCCGACAGGGCGGTCAGCGTCACGCGGTATATGGTGAAGGCACTGGCCTATGCACACGAGCACGGCGTGATCCACGGAGACATCAAGCCCTCCAATATCAACATGCGGTCCAAAGGTGGCCCGCTGCTCTTCGACTTTGGTTTGGCGCAAGCGATCGAATCGCAGAGCATCTTGATGCCGGTATACCTCTCGCCAGAGCAGGCCGATGGCAGCGCGCCGACCGCCCAAAGCGATATATATTCACTGGGGATCGTGTTTTACGAAATGCTCACCGGACAGGTGCCCTTCGCCGGGGGCAGCCCCGCCGACATCCTTCGGCGACACTGCACCGAGCAACCTAAGATGCCCTCTGAATTGGGGTCGAACATCAGCCATCACATAGAAGCCATCCTCATGTGGATGTTGGCGAAGGATCCCAGCACACGGCCCTCCTCGGCACAAAAGCTGATCGACATCTTGGGGCCGGATGTCAGCGAGCAGAAATACACCACCTTTGTGCTCAAGAAGGACCAGGCCAAAGAGATTCGGCAGCAGGTCGCGGCGAAGCTGGAAGCCGCCATCCCAGCCGTCCAGCCGGCAGAGACAGACGACAAAGCCAAAGATGCCGAGAAGGGCAAAGGGTCTCTTGCCGGAAGGCTCTCTGCTTGGCTGCGCCGCAGCTAGGAAACGCCAGAAGCAGCAATCCACGCGGAACCGCTGGACGGGTTCGGCGACGCATTGCACGTCGCACCCCGTCCTAAGCCGTTTATGGGCAATCTCCTCGCTACGCAGACCAACCCAATACACATCCTCATTTTTCCGCATCGCGCGCCATGCGGTACAATTCGACAAGCAAATTCAGATGTCTAAAGGCAGGGTTTGATATGCGTATTGTTGTAGATGCAATGGGAAGCGATGCGCACCCCGCACCGGATGTGAGCGGTGCGGTGATGGCAGCGCGTGAATATGGCATCGATATTACGTTGGTCGGCGACG
>CAZJBO010000080.1:0-7234 GCA_964544075.1 uncultured Anaerolineae bacterium | reverse complement strand
GCGACGAGAAGGTCATCATGCCACACCTGGCGCGCGAGGATATCACCGGTCTCACAATCGATGTGTTGCATACCGACGAGTTCATCCGCATGGAGGACCACCCCGCCGAAGCTGCCCGTATCAAGAAAAAATCTACCATGCGCTTGGGTATGGATATGGTCAAGGCAGGCGATGCCGACGCCTTTGTCACGGCGGGCCACACCGGAGGCGCGCTTGCCACCGCCACCCTACACAGCTTGCGGCGCATCTCCGGCGTGATGCGCCCGGCATTAACCTTTGTCTTCCAGCAGCACGACCACACCACCGTGCTTGCCGATATCGGCGCCAACACCGACTGTAAACCCGAATGGTTGCTCCAATTCGCGCTGATGGGACACGCCTACTCCACGCGCGTCTTGGGCACCGAAAACCCGCGCGTTGCCTTGCTCGCCAACGGCGAAGAGGATAGCAAGGGCAATGCTCTGACGCGCGCGACTGCTGCTATGCTGCGCAAAACCGACCTAAACTTCATCGGTAATGTCGAAGCAAAAGACGCGCTGGTCGCCCACAAGACCGACATCTTGATCCACGATGGGTTCACCGGCAACGTCTTGATAAAAACCTACGGCGCAACCGCCCAGCTGATGTTTAACTTGTTAAAGAAAGTGGCAAGAGAATCGCTGCGGGTTGGTCTGGGGCTGAAGATCGCAGAATCGGGTCTACGCAGCCTCAAGCGTCAGATCGACCCGATGGAGTTTGGCGGCGCATTACTTTTAGGCGTCAACGGTGTTGTCATTGTTGCACACGGTCGCAGCAACGCCCTCGGCATCAAGAACGCGATCCGTCAGGCGTGCCAGTCGATCGAGGCAAACGTGCTTGAGGTCATCAAAGGCGATATAGCGCAGCACATCGCGGCCTCTAAAGCTGCTGCGATGTAACCATTGTATGCAAGGAACGACCTGGGAGGGTTCAACCACTTATGGAATACACACGTCACAACGGCCAACCGCGCGTCGTCATCACCGGCATGAGCGTAATCACCGCGTTTGGCGAATTACAAGAGACCTGGGAAGGGCTACGTGCCGGACACTCCGGCATCAGCCGCATCGAGAGCTTTGAGTTCCCGCCCAACTTTAAAGTCGAGATTGCCGGTGAGATCAAGCACTTCGACCCCAAGAAATACAAGATCAACCGCAAAGAGCTGCGCCGCATCGCGCGTTCGTCGCAAATGTCCATCGCGGCAACGCATATGCTGATCGAGGACGCCGGGTTTACGCTCGACGAACTAAAAGAAGAAGCCGAACGCCTCGGTGTGGTTATCGGCACAAGCATGGGCGGCCACGATATGGCTCAAATGATGCGGCAAGAATGGGTCAGGCGCGGGCACAAGCTGCCCAACCCCTTCGGACTCGTCGGCAGCTTGCCCAACATGCCGGCACATTACGTCAGCCGCGAGACCGGCGCAGTCGGCCCCATCACCGCGCCCTCGGTGGCTTGCGCCACCGGCTCACAAGCGCTCGGCGAGGCCGACGCCCTGATCCGTGACGGACGCGCGGACGTGATCTTCGCCGGCGGGGTCGAAACCTTGATAACCGATTACGTCATCGGCGGCTTCGACATCATGCGCGTCTTGGCCCGCAACTACA
Organism: uncultured Anaerolineae bacterium; assembly: GCA_964544075.1. Lineage (GTDB taxonomy): Bacteria > Chloroflexota > Anaerolineae > Aggregatilineales > JAFGMM01 > JAFGMM01. The sequence continues at coordinate 5,609 of CAZJBO010000080.1, read as the reverse complement.
ACGACCGTCCGAAGGAGGCCAGCCGCCCCTTCGACGCCGACCGCGAAGGGTTTGTGGTCAGCGAAGGCGTGAGCTTCTTCGTGCTCGAAACACTCGAACACGCCGTCAAGCGTGACGCACGCATCTATGCCGAGTTGATGGGCCACGCCTCATCATCCGATGCCTTCCACGTCGCCGCGCCGGACAAGGACGGCATGGGCGCGATCCGCGCTATGCGCTGGGCGGTCGAAGACTCCGGCCTCAATCTCGACCAGATCGACAACATCAACGCCCACGGACCCTCGACGCCCGTCAATGGCCGCACCGAGACGCTCGCCATCAAGACTCTGTTCGGCGCGCACGCATATAAACTATCCGTTACCGCCATCAAAAGCATGGTAGGCCATATGTTGGGCGCAGCCGGTGCAATCGAAGCGGCGGCGTGCGTCTTCTCTCTGCAAGACCAGCTTCTATACCCCACCATCAACTACACCACGCCCGACCCTGAATGTGACCTAGACTACGTGCCCAACGTGGCGCGAGAGGCAAAAATTGATTACATACTCAAAAACTCGTTTGGGCTGGGCGGCCAAAATTCTTGCCTGGTGTTTGGGCGCTTCCCCCGCTGACGCACACACTGCGGCCTGCCGACCTGGAGCGTCCAGACACGGACGCCCAGGTCTATGCGCACAAACAAGACTGTTGCTGGCTCTCGCCCTGCTTCTGACCGGGCTGTGGAGCCGTCCGCAGCCCGCGCACGCCCAAGAGCCTATCTATCTGCGCTATGGGCAATATGCACAGAACATCATCAACCACCGCGTCCACCGCTGGACCTACATCTTTGACGCGCAGCGCGGCGACCTGGTCACCCTCGCGGTGGAATTGCTCGACGGCAATCTCGACCCCTATATCACGCTAAGCGACCTCGACGGCAACATCTTGGCCGAGGACGACGACAGCGGCGAAGGCCTCGCCCCTCGGTTGGAATATGGCATCCGCGCAACCGGGCGTTACATGGCCGTGGTATCACGTTTCGGCGGTGAGGAGTTCCTCACCCACGGCGTCTTTGTCTTGCGGCTAGACGGGGTCGCCGACGGCATCTTTGACGCACCGCCGGAAGGTCATACGGTGCTGCTCCCCGGCGTCGAGGCGTCGGGTATGATCGACGGCAGCACACCTGAGGGCCTGTTTACTTTCCTCGGCTGGCGTGGCGACACGGTTAACCTAACCCTCCGGCTTAACCGGGGCAACTTGACTTCGCGGGTCAGCATCTATCTGCCGGAGGGAGGAGGACGTCTCGCCGAGGCGATCGCCGGTCCGGAGGGGGGCTTGGCATCTGGGGACCTGTCTCTGCCGCTCACCGGCTACTATCGGGTTCGGGTGGACGCCGCGCCTGAGAGTCCGCCCGATGCCACGGGCGGGTATGCGCTCGCCCTCCACCTCTCCGAGGGCAGCTTCCCGGAGCATCGCGCCGATGCCACGCACATTGCTCTGCCGCCGGGCCGGACAAGTTCCGCAGACTTGGATGCCGCGCGCCCTGCACTTTATTATACATTCGAGGCCGAAGCCGGAGAGTTCGTGCGCGCGATGATGGCGGTCACCGATGGGGACCTCGCGCCCCTGCTGATCTTGCTCGACACAGAAGGCCACGAGCTGGCTTTTGACAACACTCCCGGCGCTGCGCTCATCGGACAAGCGCGCCTGCCGCACACCGGGCGCTATATCCTCTCCGCCGAGCGTTTGGGCGGTGCGGGGCACTTCACGCTTGCTGTGCAGCTGCTTGACCCCGCCGATATCATCTACCCCGGCGGAGCGTTTACGGTCACTTTACGGTGGGAGGGCGCGGCCAACCTCGACTTGGTGGTGCGAGACCCCGCCGGTGAGCGGCTGGCGCCGGATAGCGCGCATGTGCCGAGCGGCGGTGTCTTCTATGGCGACGGGGTGAGCTGTCCGGCGCCGACGGATGCGGTGGAGCACGTCTATTGGCCGGAGGCGGCCCCGGCAGGGGTGTATGAGATTATAGTGTGGCACCGGGAGGAATGCGGTTCCGACTTCGGCGGGGATGTCAGTTTCGAGCTGGTGGTGGCGGCGGATGGCGTCGAGCTAGAGCGCACAACCGGCGCCTTGTGCCTCGGCGCGCAGTATCGCACGCTGGTCACATACCCATAGCCCGCTTTTAACCGGCGCGCTTCGAAAGCGCCCGCACCTGGGCTTCGGCGTGGTATGATGAGCGTACCAGTGGCCCGCTCTCGACCCATCTAAAGCCCATCTCGCGGCCCAGGCGCCCGAAGGCTTCGAATTCGTCCGGCGTATAATAGCGGTCGATTGGCATATGCGCGCGGCTCGGCTGTAAGTATTGGCCGACGGTCAGGATGTCCACCTTCAATGCGACCAGCTCACGCATCACTTCCAACACCTCGTCAAAGGTCTCGCCCAGCCCAACCATAATGCCGCTTTTGGTCAACACAAGCGGGTCCATAGCCTTTGCGTTGCCGAGCGTCGCCAACGCCCACTCGTAGTGGTCTTGGGGCTGCACGGTGCGGAACAGGCGCGGCACGGTCTCGACATTGTGGTTGAGCACATCGGGGCGCGCGTCCATCACGAGCCGGAGCGCTTCCGGCTTGCCTTTGAAGTCGGGGATGAGCACCTCGATGCTACAGCCGGGCCGTACCTGCCGGATGCGCCGGATTACCATCGCGAAGATGGGCGCGCCGCCGTCGGCACGCTCGTCTCGGTTCACGCTGGTGATGACTACGTGGCGCAGCTTCATACGGCGCACCGCCTCGGCGACTCGGTTTGGCTCCTGCCAGTCGAGCGGTTTGGGGCGCCCGGTGGTGACATCGCAAAAGCGGCAGGAGCGTGTGCATATCTCGCCCATCATGAGGAAGGTCGCCGTGCCGTGCTTGCCCCAACACTCGCCCATGTTGGGGCAGTGTGCTTCTTCACAGACGGTGTGCAGTTCTTTGCTGCGCATCAGCTTGCGCACTGCTTCGTAGTGTTCGCCGTCACGTGTGCCGACCTTAATCCAGGACGGGCGGCGGCGGGGTTTGATGTTGTCTGGGTTGTTGATGTGGGCCATCGGGTCGACCTCGTCTTCGTTGCCAATAGAGCTTCGATTATAGCGCGGCAGAAAAGAATGGCGACACGCAGCTGTGCCCCCACGATGTGGTGTGTTTCCCCTTCATGCCACACCCCCCGATAGTTGCGAGCTGTCCCACGCTGCACTATCATATGCGATATGAGCGAGCCGAGAAGATCACGCCGCAGCGAACACCAAATCCCCAGCATACAATTTGTCTTTGTGGGGATATTGGCGGTCGGGCTGCTTTTGGCTTTGAACTTGAGCGACCGCATCGCCGAGGGGCAGCGCATCCAGGCGGACCGCGAGCACATCGAGCGTGCGATCACGGCGCAAGAGGGCACGCAAGCGGCGCTCCAACGCACTTTGGAGTGGGTGCAGAACCCGGCCTTTGTCGAGGCATGGGCGCGCCGCGAGGGTAAGATGGCACGCCCTGATGAGGTGCTGGTGGTGCCGGTGCCGGAGAGTGTCGCGGCCACCCCGATACCCACGCCGGCTGCGGTCGCCACGCCTGAGGATGATGTGGACACCACGCCTACCTGGACTGTGTGGTGGAAGCTGTTCTTTGACGCTCCGCCGCCGGAGGGTGACTAGCGGCGCTCTCTAGAGCGGCCCTGTCTCGCCCGATGGGTGATATACCTCGACCAGCTCGCCGGTGAATTCGTCCACGTCGGCCCAACTATCGACATCGAGTTCGATGTGCGCAAGGGTCGCCGTGGGGAGCAGCACTAGGTCTTCGGTAAGCGTCTCCACCAGGTCCTCAAAGGTGGGGTTGTGCCCCACCAACATAACGATATCATGCTCATCGGGCAGGCTGCGCACCAGGTCTAGGTGTTCGCCGGTGCTGGTGGCGTACAGCGCCTCGGTGAATTCTATGTCTTCGGCGTCGTAACAAAACGCTTTGGCAGCGAGGCAAGCGGTCTGGCGGGCGCGCTCGGCGTCAGACGAGACGACTAGGTGGGGGTTGAGGTCTCTTTCATCCAAGATTTTTCCGATGCGCAGCGCATCGCGCATCCCGCGCTTGGCGAGCGGGCGGTCATGGTCGAGGTTGCCCGCGCTTTTCGATTTGGCATGTCGCAAGATGAGCAAGGTTTTCATGACAATCTCCCATGAAGGTTTTGGGGTGCGCATTCGCGCGCCTGGACACCTCTCCTTTGCTACATCATATATTATTTGTCAGAGCTTGTGAAGTGCGTAGTACGGGCTTAATCCTCGGCGTCTTTGTCGCTCGGCGCGTGTTCGCAATCGGTGGGATGCAGACAGGTCCCCTCGAAGTGGATGCTGGTATACTTGACCTCCAGGCCGTGTCTTTCGCGTAGCTCGTCACGTATCTGCGCGACCAAGTCGGTTTCGAACTCGATGACCTTGCCGCAGTTCAGGCAGGTGAAGTGGAAGTGTTCACCTTCGTGGCGAACCTCATAATATCCTCGGCTGCGGTCTTGGTCGAGGAAGCGTTGCTCGATGATGCCGGCCTTGTGCAGCAGGTTTAAGGTGCGGTATACGGTTGCCAGGCTGATGGATGCGTCGCGCGCGCGGGCACAGCGATACAGCGCCTCGGCGTCGAGGTGCTCGCCGGCGGTTTCTAGGATTTCGAGGATCAGTCGCCGCTGCGAGGTCATGCGCAGACCTTGTGCGCGCAGTTTCTTGGCGGCGGCTTCAGAGATGGAATGCTCCATAATTTACTCCCCATCCCACGGTTCTGCTTGTTATAATAACGCAACGGTAATTGTCATACCAAAATCAACCGGTCAAATTGGGCTTGCTTCTGCAAAGAAATGCAACAGATAGGCGCGTCGGCCTTACTGCCGGGACCATGACATTTTGTTAAAGACCTGTTAATCTCAAGCTCGTGTTGTGCAAACGCACGGTATGTCATGGTATAGTATGAGCAGTCGTAGGAGAGCAAATGCGGTGAAAATTTGTCCGCACTGCGCGTACCAGAACAAAGACGATGCACTAACCTGTGTCTCTTGTCACGAGAGCTTGGTGAAGAGCAGCGGCAAAGCTGTTGTCGATACCCAGTGGCTTAGTAAAGCACGCCGGGATTTTTCGGTGCCGGATGAAGGCGAGACGGAGAAGCCGCCCGCCGACAAGCAGGCACACGAGGTTGTGTTGCGGATCAACGGCATAAAAGAGCCGTTGGTGCTTGAGGTCACCAAGACCGGGTTGATCTTGGGCCGGACCGACCTTGACGGGCGTGTGTTCCCAGACGTTGACCTCAGCCCCTTCGGGGCAGATGAGTGTGGTGTCTCGCGCCGCCATGCGCGCTTGGTGCTCAATACCTCAACCTACGAGATAGAAATCTTTGATATGAACAGCACAAACGGCACCTATATCAACGATAAACGCATCGAGGGCCAGGGCAATCACTACCTCAACCACGGCGATAAGGTGCGTTTAGGCCGGCTTTTCTTCCGCTTCTATTACCGCATGTAGCGCCTCATAGCGGCAGCCCCGCCAGCCGCAGCAGCATCACCGCGCCGAACAACGCCGTGATCCCCCCCAGCATGGCCCAGTCTGTGCCCGTCATCTCGATATCATAAAGCGTGCT
>CAZJBO010000079.1:0-9622 GCA_964544075.1 uncultured Anaerolineae bacterium | reverse complement strand
CGGGGTGTCCTTGCTGCGCCGGACGCTACGCGGCACCAGGCAGCGCCGGAAGCCGAGCTGGGCAGCCTCCTTCAAGCGTGCCGAGAGTTGGCTCACCGCGCGCAGTTCGCCGCTCAGCCCCACTTCGCCCACAATCGCCAGGTCTGCCGGTACCGGCACGTCTCGGAGGCTGGATGCGATCGCCACCGCCACCGCCAGGTCTGCCGCCGGTTCCTCAATGCGCAGCCCACCCACCACGTTTGCGAAGATGTCTTGCTCGGCCAGGCGGAAGCCCGCGCGCCGTGTCAACACCGCCGTGAGCAGCAGCAGCCGATTATAGTTGATGCCGTTCGCAGTGCGGCGTGGGTTCCCGAAGGGTGTGGGGCTTGTGAGCGCCTGCACCTCAACCAGTAGGGGGCGTGTGCCCTCCATCGTCACGGCGATGGTCGAGCCGGGCGCGTTGACCATACGCTCGGCCAAGAACGCCTCCGATGGGTTGCTGACCTCGATGAGGCCGCCGTCGTGCATCTCGAAGACCCCCACTTCAGAGGTGGCGCCGAAGCGATTCTTGACGCCCCGCAGCAAGCGGTAGCTTTGATAGGCGTCGCCCTCCAGATAGAGCACAGCATCAACGATGTGCTCCAGCACGCGCGGCCCGGCGATGTTGCCTTGTTTGGTGACGTGCCCTACCACGAATATGCCCAGGCCGCTGTTCTTGGCGAGCGCCTGCAGACGCGATGCGCACTCGCGCACCTGAGTGATGCTGCCGGCGGAGGATGTAAGGTCGTCGGCATAGGTAGTTTGGATCGAATCGACGATGAGCAGGCGCGGCTTGATCGTTTCGACGTGGGCAAACATATTGCCGAGGTTTGTCTCGGTCGCCAGGTAGAGCGCGTCGTCGTTGATGCCGAGGCGTTCGGCGCGCATCTTGATCTGTCGGCTTGATTCTTCGCCGCTGATATAGAGCACAGGGCCGTGTGTCTTTGCCATCGCGCCGGCCACCTGCAAGAGCAGGGTGCTCTTGCCGATGCCGGGATCGCCACCGATCAGCACGACGCTGCCCGGCACCATGCCCCCACCGAGCACGCGCGCAAATTCGCCTATCGGCATGACCATGCGCTCTTGCTCTTCGGTGCTGATCTCGCTGAGGCGGCGTGGGGTGGAAGTGGGCGAGAGGCTCATGCCGCGCGTGGTCGTTGGCTTTGCCGCTACGACAACCTCGGTCATGGTATTGTATTCGCCGCACTGCGGGCAGCGCCCCATGAGGCGGGGCGTGGTGCGCCCGCAGTTTTGACATATGTATTGGGTGCGTGTTTTTGCCATCAACAGAGCGCACAAGGGCGGGGGAAGGCGGTTTATTCAGCCCTCTTTGTGTGCTATTCTCCTACCACAATATCGGTTTCAAACACCGGCAGGCCGTGTTCGGCGCGGATGGCTTGCTCGATTGCAAACATTACGTCGGAGTTCTCGCGCAAGTACAGCTTTGCTTTCTCGCGTCCCTGTCCGATTATCTCGTCCTCATAGCGGTAGAACGAACCGCGTTTGGAGATGATCTCTAGGTCGGTCGCCAGGTCGAGCACATCGCCGGATTTGCTGATACCTTCGTCATACATGATGTCAAACTCGGCTTCGCGGAAGGGCGGCGCAACCTTGTTCTTCTTCACCCGTACGCGGGTGCGGTTCCCGACAACCTCGCCCTTCGACTTGATCGACTGAATGCGGCGGATGTCTAGGCGCACGCTGGAATAGAACTTGAGCGCTCGTCCGCCGGGTGTAGTCTCCGGGCTGCCGAACATGACGCCGATCTTCTCGCGGATCTGGTTGGTGAAGATCATCGCGGTGTTAGATTGCTTGATCGCGCCCGACAGCTTGCGCAAGGCTTGGCTCATCAAGCGGGCCTGCAAGCCCATGTGCGAGTCGCCCATCTCGCCCTCGATCTCGGCGCGCGGCACGAGCGCCGCCACGCTATCTATCACCACCACATCCACCGCGCCGGAGCGCACCAAAGACTCGGCGATCTCCAGAGCTTGCTCGCCGGTGTCGGGCTGTGCTACATATAGGTCGTCGATGTTGACCCCGATCACCTGAGCGTAGATGGGGTCTAGGGCGTGTTCCATATCGATGAAGGCGCAGATGCCACCCAGGGCTTGCGCTTCCGCGACGATGCTCAGGCATAGGGTGGTTTTGCCGGCGCTCTCCGGCCCAAAGATTTCGGTGACGCGGCCACAAGGAATGCCGCCGATACCTAATGCGATATCGAGTGAGAGTGCGCCGGTGGGGATGCTTGCCACGTCTAACCCGGCCTCGCCCAGCCGCATGATCGCACCATCGCCGAAGCGTTTGTTCAGCTCGGCCAACGCGCGATCTAGCGCCTCTTGACGTCCATCGTTGCTCATATAATGTTCTCCAAACTTGCGGGTCGGTAAGGTCAACCGGAGTGTACAACGGCCAGATCGTTTGTGCAATAACGCTTTTGGTCGTCTGGGGCCTGAGGTTGTGAGAGCGTTACGCCGGCTTTAGTCGATATATCGTCTCTCGCCTGCCGTTCTATTGGAGCCAGAAGGTCACCCGGCAGGCCGGGCGCGACTCGTCGATGGCGCGGAGCCAGACTGTATACCGCGCATCCCGCTGTATGTACGTATCGAAGCGCGCCAAGCTGTCGGTGTAGGCGGGGTTCCGCACCGGCGTGCCTTGTAGTGGGGTGCGCTGCGTATCCTGATACAGCTCAACCGTGAACATGGTCACTGCCGAGCCTTTCACCTGCAAGGCAGAGATGGCATTCTGCGCGTCAAGCTCAGGTTCCAGGCTAATGATGGTCCAGGCTTGGTCTTGGCAACCGCTTGTCTCGCCCCACACGATGTCCGGCGGTGGGGGAGGCGGGGGCGGGTGGACATGCCTGTGCTCGCGGGAGAATATGACGCTTGCCCCCCACAGCACCGCGACTATGCCGGCCAGCGCCCAAAACACCGCCCAACGCCAGCGCCAGAGTACGTGCGTTTTGTGTCTAACCCATGCGCCGGAAAAGCGTGGGTATTGTACCTTCTCTACCCGATAGATTGTCGGGCGGGGTGGTGGCTGGTACACAGGCACGTGTGGCTTGCGGGCAGCGGTTTGGTACGTCAGCCGCAAGCTGTCATAACGGGCGCGCTGTTCGGGGTCGATGAGCACGCTGTAGGCTTCGGCGAGCTGTTGGAATGCATCGGTAGCCCAGGCGCGTTGGTCGGGGTTGATGTCGGGGTGGACTTCTTTCGCGCGCTGCCGGTAGGCCTGCCGTATCGTGTCGGGAGGGGCGATAGGCGGCACCCCCATGATGCTGTAGTAATCTGTATCGGGATCGTAGGTGATGCGTTTACGACGGCGGCGCATGGCAGCTGGGAGAACCTTAATCGGTTGCCGGGAACTTCTTTTCGATCTCTGCCAGCCTATCCGGGTCAACCCGCAGCATCAGATGGCCGCACTCCCGACAGACGGTAGCTTCGGTTTCGAGGGTATACCGCCAGACGCGGAGCGCGCGCCGCGCGCGGCGGGGCGAAAACTTCCGGGTGGCGAAGGGCGCCGGGCGAAAGTTGGGGCCGTTTGTTAGGATGTACCCCTTGCCCAGGTTTGTTGAGCCACAGGATGAGCACTTTCTCGGCAGGACAGGCGCGGTTTGGGTCGGTGTAGGCGTCTCAGACATATTTGTTCTCTCTTAGCAGCGCGGCGCAAAAATCAGCTGGTGTGCTCATTATAGTCATGGTCGGGCATCCCGCAAAACTGCGCATAGTCGATCAGCGCGGTTACGGTGGGGTTTTCACCGCACACCGGGCATTGCGGGTTTTTGTGCAGCTTCACGATCTCAAAGCGCATGTGCAGCGCATCATAAAGCAGCAGGCGCCCCACCAGAGTCTCGCCCATGCCCAAGATCACCTTGATCGTCTCGGTTGCCTGGATCGTGCCGATTGTGCCGGGCAGGATGCCGAAGACGCCGCTCTCGGCACAGCTCGGCACCAGGCCCGGCGGCGGCGGTTCTGGGAATAAGCAGCGATAGCACGGTCCTTTGTGCGCATCAAAGACGCTGGCCTGTCCCTCGAAGCGATAGACGCTGCCGTAGATGTCGGGCTTACCCAGCAGCACACAGGCATCGTTGAGCAGATAGCGTGCCGGGAAGTTATCGGTTGCATCGACCACTACATCATACGGGCGGATGATGTCGAGCGCGTTTGTCGGGTCGAGCGGGACCGTGTGCAGGTCGAGCTGTACTTGTGGGTTGATGGCACGGATGCGGTCGCGGGCGCTGTGCAGCTTAAGGCGGCCTACGTCTGCGGCGCCGTGGATGACTTGGCGCTGTAGGTTCGATGCATCTACTCTATCGTAGTCCACCAAGCCGATGTGCCCCACGCCCGCCGCCGTTAAGTACATCGCCAGTGCCGAGCCTAGCCCACCAAGCCCTACCAGTAAGACACCGGCGGCCTTGAGCGTGTCCTGCCCGGCCATGCCGATCTCCGGCATGATGATGTGGCGGCTATAGCGTTCAATCTCTTCCTTGCTTAAGCGGCTCAAGTGCGGCATTGCTTCGCCTCAACCGCCCGCCACAGAGGGCACTATCAACAGCCGGTCGTCTGCCTTTAGCCTCGTATCGAGGCCGTCGAGGTAGTTAATATCCTCTTCGCCCAAGAAGATGTTGACAAAGCCGCGCAGCTTGCCCTCCTTAAAAAGGTGCGGATAGATGTCAGGGCAGGCGCGGGCGAGGTCTTCGAGTGCCTCGGCGACCGTGCTGCCCTCAACGTCGATGGTTTGCCGGCCCCCGGTGTAGGTGCGCAGCGGGGTAGGTATGCGAATGGTGGTCATTCCCCCTCCTTAGCATGATCTGAGGTGCGGCACAGATGCCATGATTATACATGGTGGAATCTACGAGAGACAGTTCTGGGAGGCGGATTGTAGGGTTGTGCGACCCGCCGGACCGCCCCTCCCACGATTGCGGCAAGCCCTGGGCAAATTTTGCGCTATGCTCAATCTGTGGTTGCCCCCAGACTTTAGCCTGTTACAATTGAACCGGCAGTGTCTTTATTTAGGGAGTAAACAATCGTAATGCGTTTGAGAAAAATACAACGTTGGCTCACCCGGTTGAACGCGGCGCTTGCCGGGTTTATTTTAGCCGCCGATGCCGAAGACCTCGCCCCCCCCGCAGAGGAAGAAGACGGCACCGGCGCGCCGAAGTTCTTCTATGGCGGGCAGGCGGTGATGGAAGGCGTCATGATGCGCAGCGCATACAGCGCCGCCGTCGTGGTGCGCAGCCCCAAGATGGTCGCCATCCAGGGCTATGATCCGGTCGCCTACTTCGAGGCAGGCGCGGCAATCCCCGGCACCGAAGAGTTTGAGCAACAGTGGGAAGGTGCATACTGGCGCTTCGCCAGTGCGGATAATCGAGATGCCTTCGCCGCCACGCCGAAACGCTATGCCCCGCGATACGGCGGGCTGTGCGCGGACGCGGTCCGCGCGGGCGGGCGCACCGACCCCGACCCGACGGTCTGGGCCATCCATGCGGACCGGTTGTATCTGTACAAAGATGCCGCCGCACGCGATGCTTGGATGCAAGACTCGGAGACCAGTGCCGAGACTGCCGACGCCGCTTGGGAGAGCATGGGCGATAAGCGCCCCTCCGCCAAAGGCGCGATTATGGTGCACGAGCAAGAGCTAAACGCCAAAATCTACCGGGGCGTCCTGCCAAAGATACCCATCTTGCGCGGCCTTATCATGCTCTGGGATGCTTTGGGTCTGGGCGGGCGCGCGCTGATGTGGTCCGCCGATATCGCGCTCAGCGAAGAAGAAGAGGATATCGACCTCAGCTTTAGCGGGGCATTGGGTATCGGCACGATGATCTTCTCGTTACTGTTGGGCACCGGGTTGTTCGTGTTGGTCCCGGCAGCGGTGGCCGGCGGCGTCGAGAATGTCCTCAAAATAAAATCGGCGCTCTTGGTTAACCTGATCGAGGGCCTGATCCGTCTGGCTCTGGTCATCGGCTATATGTGGCTCATTGGGCGCATCCCCGACATCAAACGCCTCTTCACCTACCACGGCGCCGAACACAAGACCATCAACGCCTACGAAGCCGGCGCGCCCCTCACGCCGGAGGCAGTCGCGCCCTATCCGATTGAGCATACGCGCTGTGGCACCGGTTTCCTGTTGGTCGTTGTGGCCGTTTCGGTGCTCGTTTTCGCCTTCCTCGGCCACTATGACAACCTGATCTTGCGCTTGGGGTCGCGCATCCTGCTTGTGCCGCTGGTGGCCGGCATCGCCTACGAGTGGATACGCTACTCGGCGCGGAACCTCGATAAACCGCTCATCGCCGCGCTCATCAAGCCCAACCTCTGGCTACAGCGCCTCACTACCAACGAGCCAACACCCGACATCCTCGAAGTGGGCATCATGGCGCTCCAGCGTGTGCTCAGCGCCGAGCCGAACCTTGCGGCGGCAGCCGAGGTAGGAGGTGAATAATGTTTAACGGTAAGCTGGTACGGCTCGCGCCCCTCACCCGTGAAGACGTCGATGTCTTCGCGCCCTGGTTCAGCGACCCCGAATTTATACGCTTCATGTTCCCTCATGTACTGCGCCCGATGTCTTATGAAGACGAGGTAGAGTGGTATGAGAACATGCGTAAGGACAAGGATAGATATATCTTCGGCATCCGCACGCGCGAAGACGATAAGATCATCGGCAACTGCGGCTTGTTCGACTTCAACTGGAGCAGCCGTCATGCCGAGTTTGGTATCGGCATCGGCGACAAGGCATACTGGGGGCGCGGCTATGGCAGCGACGCCACGCGCATCTTGATGCGTTATGCCTTTGACGAACTGAACCTTAACCGGGTTGAACTGAGCGTGTATGACTTCAACGTGCGTGCGCGTAGCGCCTATGAGAAGGTTGGGTTTGTCCATGAGGGCACGCGCCGCCAGGCCATCTTCCGCGAGGGCGCATACCATGATGTCCATGTCATGGGCTTGCTCCGCGCCGACTGGCGCGCGGACCAAGAATAGCATTGCATTTGTTTATGTAAATAGGGGAGTTGAAACCAACAATGGATAGCAAGCGCACATTTGCATTCATCATCGGTGCCGGCATGTTGCTCATGATCCTGGCACTTGCGGGCAGCGCCATGCTGGGCGACCGCGCCAGCGACAGCAGCGCAGGCGCTTTGCTCGGCATAGGGGCCGTGTTGTTTATCGGCGGGGTTGCGCTCTGGCTGATCGTCGAGAAGCCGGTCACCGACCCATATAAGGAACCCGCGCCCGACTATGGTCACGGGGAGAGCAAACATTAAACTACGCCCGGCGTAGAACAAACGTAGAGCAAGCGTTTTGGGGGGCGCGCATACACCATGCTATAATCCGCCGTCGTCTATCATAGCGAGGGAGGATTATATGCAAAACAAGCCTAAATACGCGCTCCTGCTATTGGTGACGCTCGCCCTGCTTATCGCGGCGGTGGGCAGCACCACCGCCCAGGATGATATTATCGGGCCGGACGAATATCCCGAAGGCGTCAACCCGCTCACCGGCCTGGCCGTGAGCGACCCCACCACCATTGCCCGACGCCCGGTGGCAGTCAAAATCTCGAACTATCCGCCCGACCCGGTGCGCCCCCAGTCAGGGCTGTCACAAGCCGACATCGTGTTCGAGCACGAGGCCGAGGGCGGCACAACCCGCATGACTGCCATCTTCTTGAGCACCTTCCCTGATAAAGTCGGATCGATGCGCTCGGCGCGCCTGATCGATACACAGCTGCCTGCTATGTATCGCGCCATCTTCATCTTCTCCGGCGCCTCCGACGGTGTGCGCCAGCGCCTTTATAGTATGCCCTTTGGCGAACAAGGCCGCGCCATGCTCGCCGATACCCTCAACGAGCCGGTCGTCTTCCGCGATGCCGACATCCCCGCCCCGCATAATTTCTTCGCCAACACGCAAGAAGTATCGGCCCTGGCCGACCTCTGGGGCATCCGGAACGACACACCGGGGCTGCACGGCACCGCCTTTAGCGCCAGCATCCCTGCCGGCGGCACCCCCGCCCGCGTCATTGACCTGAGCTATGGCAACGAAGAAGTGCGTTGGTTCTACGAAGGCCGCCTGGCACGCTATGCGCGCTACAGCGACGGCGAACCGCACATGGACCGGGTGAATGGCCAACAGCTCACCGCACAGAACGTAGTGGTGCTCTATGTCGATCATGTCGAGGATACAAGCATCCGGGAAGATGAATTCGGCGGTGGGCACTATTCGATAGAGATACAGCTCTGGGGGCAAGGCCCGTGCGAGCTGTTCCGCGACGGGCAGCGCTTCTCTTGCTTGTGGGCGCGCGCCGACGACTTCTCGATGCTGACCCTCACTACACCGGACGGCACATTGTTGCCCCTGAAGCCGGGCGTGACCTGGTATCAGATCATGCGCCCCGGCTCATCGGTGGATGTACATTAGACGTTAGAAGATAAATACAAGAGGCAATGCTAAACTATGAACATTAAACCCAGCTTTATACTCATGCTCTTGCTCGCCGCTGCACTGTGCACGGCGGCGCTGACCGCCGACGCACAAGACGACGACATCATCGGGCCGGACGAGTACCCCGAAGGCGTCAACCCGCTCACCGGGCTGGTTGTCAGCAACCCCGCCAACCTCGACCGGCGCCCTGTGGCGGTCAAGGTTTCCAACCATCCGCCCGAAGTGCGCCCCCAGTCAGGGCTATCGCAAGCCGACATCGTATATCAGCATGAGGCAGAAGGCGGCACCACCCGCCTGACCGCTATCTTCTTGTCCAATTCACCCACAAAGGTCGGCTCGATGCGCTCGGCGCGCCTGATTGACCTAGAGCTGCCGATGATGTACCGTGCCTTCTTCATCTACTCCGGCGCATCCGAGGGCGTGCTCATGCGTATTAAGAACTCGCCCTTCAAGGACCGTGCCTTCTATGCCGATGCCTGGGGCGAGCCGTGGGCCTTCCGTGATGCGGACCTGCCGGTGCCGCACAACTTCTTCGCCAACCCCACCCAGGTCTGGTACACCGGTGATGAGTGGGGGATCAATGACGCGCCCGGTTTGCACGGCACCGCCTTTAGTGTCGGCATCCCCGCCGGCGGCACCCCGGCCACCACGGTTGACATTGCATACCGCACCGAGTTTGTACGCTGGTACTATGAACCGGGTTTCGCCCGCTATGCGCGTTACAGCGACGGAGAACGCCAGGTTGACCGGGTGAACGACCAGCCTATCGTGGCGCAGAACGTGGTTGTGCTCTATGTAGACCACGTCGAAGACCGCACCATCATAGAAGATGAGGTCGGCGGCGGGCACCACTCGATTGAGATACAGCTCTGGGGCGAAGGCCCATGCGATCTGTTCCGAGACGGGCAGCGCTTCGACTGCCGTTGGACGCGCGAGGATGACTTTTCGATGCTGACATTTAACACGCCCGATGGCGATCTGTTGCCGCTGAAGCCGGGCGTGACCTGGTATCAGGTAGTGCGCTCTGGGTTCACGGGCCTGACGGTCACCGAGTAGGCGGCGTGCGCGCCCCCAGCGTCACCCAGTCGAGGTGAAACCCGCCGAAGATGCCGTCTGTTTCTACCGGGCCGTCATACCAGGGCTGGAAGGCGTGCACCTCGACTCCCGCATAC
>CAZJBO010000078.1:4067-9644 GCA_964544075.1 uncultured Anaerolineae bacterium | reverse complement strand
AGCCCGCCACAACCCCACGCCATCGACCTCACCGGCACCCATACCTCCGAAACACGTGAGTTCGGCATGGTGCTAAGCAACCACTGGGTCCGGGGGCGCGTCTGTAACGACATACTCCTAAATAACTGCACCGGCGATGGGACCAACCCCGGTGATGACCCCGGCTTCGCCAACGTGACGGTCGAGCTGCGGCAAGGCGGCAGCTTGCTCGCCACCACCACCACCGACGCCAACGGCAACTTCTTCTTCTTCAATCTTGCCAATGCCGCCCACCGCATCACCCTCGCGAATACCAGCAGCATCGGCTCTCAATTCACCCTCACCACCTGCACACCTGGGGCTTGCTCCGGCAGCCCGCCCTTCCAGGACCTCACGGTAAATAACGAGACCGATGTTGACTTCGGCTATCACGATCCCAACAGCACGCCTTACTCCTTCAACCTGATCGGTGACGAGACCTGGACCGGCGGCCCGACCGAGAGCCACACCTTCAACGACACTCTGGAGAACACCGGCTCACTCGCGGACAACTTCACAATCTACTTCAACTGCGCCGATACCACTTGCGCCGCTGTGCCGACAGGCAACCACGGCTGGAGTATGCCGCGCAACGCCGCCGCTCCGCTCGTGCCCTCCACCGTCAGCGAACTGACGATCACCTACCCCTTCGACTCGAGCGGCACGGCCATCGGCGCGACTACCACTAACGTCATCACCCCGCTCACAAGCGTGGCTATCCCCCTACAACCCGGCGAGTTCGCCCACATCGAACACACCGTCACCATCCCCACCAACGCGGTAGACCCCAGCGTGGTCAACGGCGCGGTAGACCTAAGCCGTGTCATTGTCGGGAACAGCGCCGCCACCACCCAACAGGCCGATGATACGGTGAACGTAGCGACCGCATATATCATCGCGGGCGTCTTCAAGGACGACCCGGTCACAGGTCCGGGCGCCGACGATGTGCCCGTCAGCGGTGTCACAGTCGATCTGCTCGACTCCAACGGCATCGGCCCTATCGCCTCTTGCACCACCCTGACCACCGGCGTAGCCGGGCCACCGGCGGTGCGCGCCGGCGAGTGCCTCTTCGACGGCTTGGCCGCCGGAACCTACATGGTCCGCGTCAACGAGACAAGCGGCGGGCCACCGGCCCCGCTGAACGGCCTGGCTATCGAGACCGGCTTCTCTAACCCGGCCACCACCACAGTCACGGCCAGCGGGAACCAGAACGTCAAGTTCCTCTACTATGACCCCAACAGCGGCCAATCCCTCTGGGACCCCATACTGCGGCTCAGCACGGTCGGCGATGTCACCACCGCGCTCCCCGGCGAACTCGTGACCTATATCCTGGTCGCCCGGAATAACGGCGCGTTGCCGATGAACGATGTCACGGTCCGGAACACCTTCTCGCCCATCACCCCCTTCGATATCGTCGGCACACCGATCATCAGCCAATCTAACCAGGGCAACAGTCTTGGCACGTTGGTCAACGATGGCAAGGTCAACGGTATGGTGGAGTTCCGTATCAGCACCCTCAACCCCGGTGAGGAATACACCATAACTATTGTCATACAGATCAAAACAACCGCGACGCCCGGCACCGCGATCAGAGCGATGGGGTCGATCTACTCCATCACCCAGCCGACCCCGGTCAGCTCGACACCGCCCACCCTCACCGTCACGGTCGCCAGCAACGCAACCGTTACACCTACTCCAGCCACCACAGCGGGGCCGTCCCCGACCCCGGCACCGGCAGCAGCGACCGCCGACCCCGGCACCGGCGGCACCGCCGGTGGTGATGTGGGCGTTGCCTCTACCGGCGGCGGCACCTTCGGCAGCACCGGCGGCAGCGGTGGCAGCATCGGTGGCGGCGGTGGTACAAGCCCCTTCGGTGGCGCAGCGACCGCCGAGGTCCTGCCCGGTACCGGCTTCGCGCCGGTAGACGGACGGGTGGGCTTCCTGATCGCTACGATCGTCGGGCTGCTGCCCGCGCTGGCCTTGATCGCGCTGGCACTGGGCCGAGGGCGCGCACGGCGCGGCATGGTTCAGGGCCGCATCATGATCGGCGCTATGGTCAGCATCGCGCTGCTGAGCGCCTTCGCAGCCGCCGGTACAGACCTGCCCGCCGAGCCGTTCATCGCGATAGTCGCGCTGCTCACCCTCGGTCTCATGGCAATGGGCCTGGCGATGATCTGGCGTGACCCCGATAGACAGAGGAGCTTGCGCCGGCTTGCAGTGGTGTTGGCAACGGTAACGCTGGTCAGCTTGGTGGCGAACACCTTGTTGCTGGAACACTACGCCCCGCCGCCTGAAGCGGTTCCGTTTGAAGAGCTTGTCGCCGACTACTGGTGGGTCACCACCGAAGACGCGGCACGCTTCCAAGAAGTGGGGCAGCCTGAGGTTATCCGCAGTATCGCTATCCCGGTCCTGAACCTGGACCGCACGGTAGTAGAATCATCGCTGGATGGCGACTCTTGGGACATCAGCACCTTCGACCGCGAAGTGGCGCACCTCCAGGGTACGAGCTATCCGGGCCTGACCGGTAACACCGTGCTGGCAGGGCACGTCTCCTTGCAGGGTGGGGTGTACGGCCCCTTCCGTGACCTGGGTAAGCTGGTCGCCGGCGACGTGATCGTGCTCTATGGCCCCGAACATCAGTATGTGTACAGTGTCGAAGCTGTGGAGCTAACCGACGCCGACGCAATAGACGTGGTCTATGACACCGATGTGCCGGTGCTCACGCTCATCACGTGCAGTGATTGGAGCGTCAGCGAGCAGACCTATACCAAGCGTCTGGTGGTGCGTGCGCGGATGCTGCCGGAACGCTCGGCAACTTCGTATTAAGCTAAGCAGGCGTGGAACCGAGGGGCGTGCGCGCCCCTCGGAGCGCCGGCGAATAGGTATCTGTTCTGCTCTATGTGGGGGCTTTGAGCCGGGGGCATTCCCTCCGGTCACCCCACATCCCCACACCTCCGCCTACGCGGAGGTGACCTGCATTTGCGCGGCTTTGCCGCGCTTAGAAGGGAACATGGGCTTATAGATACGTGAATAGAAAACCGCCCTCGGTGACAGCACCGAGGGCGGTTTTGTGTCGGTTGTTACGAAGCTGCCCCGCTGCGCTTATCTCTGGCCGAGGGCGGGTTATCTGCTCACACGCGGATGTGCGTCAGGTCGTCCGCCTCGTCATCGTCGCTCTGGCCCAAAGGCGGCGGCGGTGCCGGGCTATCGGTCTCCTCTACTGTGAAGCGCAGCCGCGTGTATGGCCCCAGACCTATCAGGTCGCCATCAAACAGCGGCACGCGCCCGGTGATCGCACGCCCGTTGACGAAAGTCTTGTTCAGCGCGCCCAGCTCTTGCAAGAACCATTGACCGTCGATGTAGAGTATGCGCACATGTTGCGACGAGACGAAGCGGTCGCCTGCGAAGGGGATATCGTTTGAGACATCACGTCCCAGTGTAACGCGCGGCGTCTCCAGCATATAGGGCGAGTTTACCCGCGCCTCCATATCGGTTGAGCGCACCACCTCGACCTTTGCCTTGACGACATCGCCCAACCAAAGCGCGGTGCTCTCGTCTTCGTCTCCCCGGAAGAAATCGGTCGGTGCGGCATCATCGGCGCTCGATGCGGCCCGGTCGCCGTATGCATCATAGCGGAAGCCCTCCGGTGGGGTGCCGGGAGGCCCGGTCTTGAGGGCAGGCATCTGCATAGTGCCGGTCGGCCCTGTGCTCTGTGGCCGTAGACGGCGAGCGCGCACGATCCACAAGCCCGTCAGCAGCAAGCCGCCGCCGATGATGATCGCGCCGATGAACATCAGCGCGGGGCCGGTCATGCCGCCGCCGGGGGATGTTTCGTCTTCTGTCGGGGTTTCTGTCTGGGCCGGCGTCGCGTGTGTCGGGCGCGGCGTTAGGGTGGCCGGTGGTGCTGCGCTTGGGGTCGAGGGTTGCTCTGTAGGCATCGCGGTCGCCGGGTCGCTCAGTGTAAAGCCGTCGGGTGTAGGGCTGGCGTTCTGTGCGATGATGGCCGCCGGTGCCTGGAGTATTGGCTCTACCTGCACGCGCCCCACCTGCCCGGACGTGTCGTAAGCCTCCACCGTTAGGGTATGAATCCCCTCGGCGATATTGCCCAGCGGCACCCGCACCGTATCGCTGAAGTCGCCCGGCGGCAGCGTGAGGAGCGGCGCATCATCGAGCAAGACCTTGACCGCCGTCACCGCCGCGCCATGCTCTTGCACCTCTAGGCGCAGCAGCAGATCGCCGTTCGCGGCGTCTTGTCCCATCTCGGCGATCACTATCTCCGGCGGGGTGGTGGTGCCCGGCGGCGCGGTTGGGTGTGCATCCTCAGCCGTTGGCTCAGGGGTGTCGGCATCGGCGTGTGCCGAGGTGGGCAGGCCTACCGGGGGCAGGGTGGGGGGGATGAACACCGGCACCGGCACGTTCACCGAGGCGAAGGCTACGAACGCTTGGCCGTCGTCGAGCGTCACGCCGATCTCGACATCGTGTACGCCGCTCGGTACGGCCATCACCGCGCTCACCACAAATTCGGCGCGCAGCCCGTCTACCAGGGTGTCGAACAGTGCGCCGATTTCTTCATCTGACTTGCCCAGAGCCAACATGCCGCCGGTGGTATCGCTCAGGCGTTGGAGGTCGTCGGCGTTAAGGCTCTGCGCGTTGCCCACGCCCAGGATATAAACCGGCACCCGTGTGCCCTCGGTCGCAACGTTGATGACATCGTCCAGGGTTGTCGTATCGCAGCTTGGGCCGCCGGGCAGCGTTTGGTCAACGCCGTCGGTGACCACCAAGACCATGCGCCGTGCGAAGGGCGCGCGCCGTGTCTGTGTCACCGCTGCGTGCAATGCATCCCAGAGGCAGGCGCCTGCCGTCTGTGTTGGCAGTGGGGAGGATAGTGCTTCTTGTACTGCGTCGGGCGCGGCGGTGAAGTCGGTGCTGTGTACGAGCCGGTTGTTGAAGAGCAGCACCCCGATCTGGTCGTCGGGGCGCTTCGCATCGACGAAGGTGAGCGCTGCCGCGCGTGCGGCGTCGATGCGTGCGCCGACCATACTGCCGCTGATGTCGAGCGCCAAGAGCACGGCGACGCTCTCGGCCTCTTGTCCAAACGATGCCTCAACCGGTGTGTCGCCATCCAGTGTTATCGAGGCAGATTGTATCTGCGCGTTGGGCACGGGGCGGCCTTCGGCATCCAGCAGCCGGACGTGGGCAAACAGTTGGTTATCCCCATCCACGCGCGCGGCGGTTGCCTCGACGCGGGTTACGGTCAGGCTGGCCGGCGGCCCGGCGTCGCTCTGGGCGCGCGCGGTCGGCACGGTTAGCAACAGGGCGCCCAGCAGCGCCAAAGTATAGAGTTTTTGTAAGTTAATCACAGGTAGTTTCACTCCCTGCGCGCCTTGTTTCTCCTCCAAAGATCATGTGTAGTCGGCAGGCGCCGCGTGGTAGGGTTGTATCCACCGGGCAGCGTTCTACACCCTTCTATTATAGCGCAGTATTATCGGGCGCGTGCTGATGGCATCGTAGATATGTATGTGCGTCCACGCACCCGTGCGCATGTGGATATAGCGTGGT
>CAZJBO010000078.1:0-3967 GCA_964544075.1 uncultured Anaerolineae bacterium | reverse complement strand
CGGATATCGTAGATATGTATGTGCGTCCACGCACCCGTGCGCATGTGGATATAGCGTGGTGCGGATATCGTAGATATGTATGTGCGTCCACGCACCCGTGCGCATGTGGATATAGCATCGTGTCGATGCTACAATCGGTTTCATGCAAAGAGGAAAAGGATAAGCGGCACGACATGAAACGTTTGCCTATCATACCGATATATCTTATAAGCCTGTTCCTGGTGCTCGCCACCGCTGAGGTAGCACACGCCCTCCCCGGCGACCCGTCTTTGGGCGACGATTATACCGACCTTTGTTCGGTCACAAACACCGACGAACCCGGCACGGAAGACGCCGATGACACAGACGCCGAGGCTGCGCCGCCCTGTACCGATCCCTTCGCCGATACTAAAGCGCTGCCGCCTTCTGCGCTGGAGCTGCGCGCCGCAGAGACCGGCTCGCCAGACCCTTTCGCCGTGCTGCCCATCCGCCCCTCGGATGTGCGGGTGGAGGAGGCCGCCCTCGGCTTTTATGCGCGTGTCGTCAACGGCGACGTGCCGATCTTTGACGCGCCCGGTGGCAGCATCATCGGTACGACCGGCAACGGCTTTGTCTTCTATACCACGAACGGCAGCAGCGAGGCGAACGGTGAACTATGGACAAACGTTGGGGCGGGGCAATGGATTCGTCAAAACGATCTCCGGTGGCGCACGCCGTCGGCCTTCGCGGGCGTCTATATCGACGGCCAGCCGGAGCGTGAGTTCGCGTGGATGCTAGACCCCAACCAACCGCTTCTATCGCCGGGCGGCCCGCCGAACAAACATGCAGACTTCTTAGAACGCTACCAGATCGTGACCATCTACGCGACCGTGTGGGTCGGCGATTGGCGCTATTACATGATCGCGCCCGACCAGTGGGTATATGAGCGTTGGCTGGGCAAGGCGATTATACAGCCACCGCCGGAAGATGTGAGCGGGCAGTGGGTGGATATTGACCTGTACGAGCAGACCCTGGTGGCCTACGAGGACGCGCGCCCTGTCTATGCAACCCTAATCGCGTCGGGGCTGGAGGAATGGTCTACGACGGAGGGAGTCTTCCAGATATATTATAAAGTGCCGAACGGCCCAATGTCGGGGGCAGAGGGCGAAGAGGACTTCTATTACCTCCAGAGTGTGCCCTGGAGCATGTACTTCCACGAAGGTGAGGCCATCCACGGCGCATATTGGCACGACGGCTTCGGCTATCGGCGCAGCCACGGCTGTGTCAACGTAGCGCCGGCAGATGCTATGTGGCTATTTAACTGGGCGGAGGAGGGCACGTGGGTGCACGTGCACAGCAGCTCGGAGTATCAATAGGCGTGGCGCGCGCACCGGCTAGCTCTGTGCTGTGATGACACGCCCGCCTGTGGTATGTGCCAGAACGCCGGTGACCACGGCATAGGTGGCGATGCCGAGCGCATCGGCGATCGCCTCAACGGTGATGGCCGCGTCGCCCTGTCTGCCCAACAGCACCACCTCATCGCCCACGCCGATGTCCGGGCGGCCTTGTATGCCGAGCGTGGTGTGATTGACACCGATCGACCCCAGCAGCGGCACCCGCTTCCCATGTACCAACACGTCCGACCAGCCCGGCTTCAAGCCGTCGGCATATCCTACCGGGATGACCGCGATCATCTCGTCAGCCT
The DNA here is from genome assembly GCA_964544075.1 of uncultured Anaerolineae bacterium. Classification (GTDB taxonomy): domain Bacteria; phylum Chloroflexota; class Anaerolineae; order Aggregatilineales; family JAFGMM01; genus JAFGMM01. The sequence goes on along the minus strand of CAZJBO010000078.1, from coordinate 2,304 downwards.
CGGCCTGGTAGCTGCCATCCATGCCGATGGTACTGCCTTTCGGCAGCACCTTGACCTGTGCGATGCGGGTCTTCCAACACATCACCGGGCGGAACCCCGCCGGCAGGGGGACCTGAGGGGACGAGTTGATGCCGTAGATGCCCGACCCCACCCGCACCATCGATAAGCGGCTCTTGGGGAGGGTAAGCGTGGCGGCGGTATCGGCTGCGTGGATATATCGGAACTTGATCCCGGACGCCTTGAGGGAATTAAACACTTGCCGGAAGGCACGGAGCGCGGCTTGAGCGCGCGCCGGGTCGCCGGGCAGCTGTGTATAGATGCCTTCCCCTTCCAGCCCCGCCAGGTTCACCACCCGCCGGAAGAACTGCGATACTTCTTTGACCCCCAACCCCAGGCGGCCCTGACCGGTATCAATCCGGTAGTGGACCCGCACCTTTGTGTTGAGCGCCACCGCAGCGGCGGCGAAGGCCTCCACGGTGTCCAGGTCAAAGAGGGTGGCCGAGAGGTCATGCCGGATAACCTGGCGGGCTTGGCGTCCGGGTGTGTAGCTGAGGATGAGGATTGGCGCATCGACCCCGGCCTTACGCAGCGCGATACCCTCTGCCAGCGACCCTACGCCGAGGTAGTCGGCGCCGTTGAGCACGGCGGTTGCGCCGACCTCGACCGCGCCGTGCCCATAGGCATTGGTACGCACCACCGCCATCAGCGTCACCGCATCTCCGATGATGGACTTCACCTTGCGCACGTTGTTGACAACCGCGCTCAAGTCCACCTCGACCCACGCCCGGTGTGCGGCGCGTGTGATGTCGAGGCGTACGGCTTCTACGTCTGGGCGATCTTTGACCAGCAAGCCCGTGTCGGCGGGGTGGAGCAGCAGGCCGCGCAGTACACGTTCCATGCGTGTGTAGGATGCGCCTTTGACCAGCAGCAAGTCGTCGGACCCCAAGCCTTCGCGTGCACAGGTGATGGCGTCGGCGTGGCTGAAGGTGACGCGGACTTTCTCGCGTGGCATATTATGCTCGATCGCGGCACGGCCCACCTGGGCGGCCATGCGCCCCTGGGTGATGAAGGTGTCGGCGACCTCGGCAACGCGCGCGCCCAGCCCGTCAACGTAGGGATGGGCGCTGCCCGGCGGTGCGACATCGCCCATGATGAAGACCACACGTCGGTCTGGTTCGCGCACTTGTTCCAGCCAGTTGAGCACGCCCAGGGTCGAGGCGATGGTGGCGTCGTGCGTATCGTCGATAATCAGGCTGTTTTCCAGGCCCTCCAGGAGGCGCAAGCGCCCCGGCAGTGCGGTCATCTCGGATAGCGCCGCCATGCCTTCTTCCAAAGGTACGTCATAGGCCACGCCGACCAAGAGCGCGGCCAGCACGCCGTAGAGCTGCTGAGGGCCGAGCAAGCGCACCCACCGCCCGACGTGGCGTTGGCGTGCGTGGCGCAGATCAAAGGACGTACGATAGTAATTGAAGCGCACATTGTAGGCGAGCAGGTCGGCGCCGTAGGCCGCCCCGCCCGCATCCATCCCGAAGGTGACCGCCGGGGCCGGTGCGATGCGCATTATGGCGCGGGCGTCCGCGTCGTCGAAGTTAAGCACCGCCAAGCCGTCTTCGGGCAGCTTTTCGATCATGGTGCGACACTCGTGCGCTTGGGCGCCGGGCACCGCCGTGACCACGCTCACGATGGGCTGGATCACGTCGATGATGTCGGCCATATCGCCGGGGTGGTCGCTTTCGACCTCCAGTACCGCGATCTGATGCGTGCGATCCAGGCCGCTGAGCGCCAACGGAAGCGCCGACCGTCCGCGATAGCAGGCCCCGCTGTTGTATACACGATATTGCTTGCGCAAGACGTGGGCGATGGCCTCGCGCGTCACCGCGCTGCCGGGACCACCGGCGACGCCGATGACTGTGGTGCCGTATTGTTTGAGCACATAGGCCGCCCAGTCGATCAAGGCGCCCTGTACATCTTTGACGACAAGGCATGTCACCCTTTGCCGAGTGGTTTCGGGCGGTTGTGTGCAGATGATGCCGGTTGCGCCGTTGGCGATCGCCTCTTCGATGTATTGATGGCCGTCGCCCCGTTCGGTGCGCAGCGCTGCATAGAGCTGACCGGGTTTGACGTGCCGAGCATCGTAGCAGAAGTCGGTGAAGTACTTCACCACCGCATCGCCAAAGAGCTGACCGGTGGCGGCTTCGAGGAGGTCGTAAAGGTTAATCATGCCTGAAGTATAAACGCTTTTGAGGTGTAATGCCTACAAATCGGCGGGTTGCGGCAAGGTAAAGACAGAACATCGCATCTGTC
>CAZJBO010000077.1:0-9708 GCA_964544075.1 uncultured Anaerolineae bacterium | reverse complement strand
CCAGGCCTACGGATTCTCAAACAAGACGGCGGGGTCGAGCAGGCGGGTCTTCAACCAACGCCCCATATTCGGGTTATGGCCGGCGCGCACCTCCAGGTGGAGATGTGCACCGGTGCTGTTGCCGGTATTGCCACAAGTCCCGATCTGCTTCCCGCCCGTCAGAGTTTGGCTCTTGCTCACGTCCATCCTTTCCAGGTGCGCGTATAGGCAGAAGATGTGTGCACCGGCCAAGCCCTGGAGGGCCAGCGCCTGGCGCGTCGAAGCGGGCAAGTCCTTATTGAGGTAGCGCACGATGATATGGTGACCAAAGCCCCAGCCCCACGCCGGGTCGTTTAGAACCGTGGGACTGTTCAGCGGGAGGCCGTGCGCTTCGTGGTTGGGTTTATCGGGCGTGCACTTTGTGCAAGCCTGGGCACGGATCACATAGCCGCCGTTCGGCCCGCAGTATATCGGCTCCCCTTGTTTAGCAAGGTCCCAGCCTTTGTGCCCGTCGGGACCCACGTAGGGGTTCGTGAATATATAGTCCCGCATCGGCACCGGGTATAGGTCATCGTCGGCAGGCGCCGGCGGCTCCATGCCATCCCCCGACGCATCCTCCGGCAAGATCGTCAGATACCAACCCGCCGACCACCCTTCGACGTCGCGCGGTGAGCATACATGCACCCACCGGTTCGACGCGGGGTGCGCCTTAGATAGCGCCGTGTCCCAGTCTTCGAGCACGCGCAGTTTATCACCGGGGTTCACCCGGTCCAATATCTCGAAGATAGTGCCCTGTCCTGCCCGTATCTTGAGGTCATCGGCGGTAGGCGTCAAGAAGTGCTCCGTCTCTACCGGGGCTGCCGGGATGACGGCGGGCGGCGGGGGAGGCGGCGGAGTGGTGGCAGGCGGCGGTGGTGGGGGCGGCGTAGTGGCAGGTGGCGGTGGTGGGGGCGGCGTGACGGCGGGCGGTGGCGCGCCCGGCGTGATAACCGCCGAGACCGAGGCGACTTCCATTTGCACGTTGTCTATGAAGAAGTCAACCGGGAGTGCCCACTTCGACTTGACTCTGATAACTATCTCAATCTGGCCGCTATCGGGCACATCAAAGGCTTGGGTATGCGTATACCATGTGCGGTGCGGGCTGGTGCCGAGGTTTTGCCAGCCGCCGATATCGTTCACCCACAACCCGGCCTCGGCGCTGTAGGGGTCGCTCGCGCCGGGCGCGTGGATGCGAATCGGGGCGCGCACCTCCCCTCGGTGGCCCGGCACAAGGCCTGAAACCGTCTGGCGCAGCTCGGCGCCGAAAACCGCAGCCGAGTTAAAGATTTTATACGTCGCTTGGCCGGCCAAGACGAGCGCGTCCGCACCGTCGAGCTGTTCGCCGGGTGGCAGTTGGTCGGAGAGTTTGTGCACACATTCGGGAATGCCGGTGACATTTTCATTGCTATGGTATAGGGTTTCGCCCGGCTCTTGCCAGCGCAGCACCCAACCGACCGGTTGTTGGTTGATGAGGCCGAAGGAGGTCGGCGGCATGTTGGTCCATCCCTCGCTGAACGTGCCGTTGCGCAGTTGTCCTTTGTCGATCAGAGGGGCGGTGGGCGGGAGCGGTGGCGATGGTGGCAGGGCGGCTTCCGCTGCGGCGATGGTCGTCAGGTACCAGCCTGCCGTCCAACCGTCGATGCCTTTGGGCGTGCAGACCTTCACCCACTGTCGAGAGCGGGGGCCGACCTTCTCAAGCGCGATCTCCCAGTCTTCGAGCACGGTCAGCTTATCGCCTTCTACCACTTGGTCTAGAATCGGAGACCCGGTGTGTGGTGCCTCGCGCACCTTGAGCGGCGGGTCTGTGGTAGTGGGAGTAAGGACCCCTTTGACAATGCCGGTAGTTTCGTCAGAATGTGCCATGCCAGACGCTCCTTCGCGTACAACTCTAAAGAATGTGTCATAAATCGGTTGTTTGGGCTTACGGCTGCGGGTGATGCCGGCCTCGCGCATACTATCGGACCAGGCAAACCAGATCAGTACCTCTACATGCTTTGCGTAATGCCGCTCGATGTAAGCGCAGAGCTGCCGCATATAGTCGGAGATGGCCGGCCAGTGTATCTGGGGGATGGGTTTGGTCTCCGAGATGCCGATCTCGGTGATCCAAATGGGGATGTCGCCGAAGCCCTTGATATATGTGTTCATCGCGACGTCGAGCGCGCCGAACCAACCGGTGGGGATGCTGGGCACGCCCATCGTCGGCGGATATTGGCCGTAGGGGTGGACCGCGACCGCGTCTACCGGCAGCCTGCCGCCCAGCGCTGCGCGCACGTCCTGCACATATCGGACCGCGTGGCCGGCGCCGGAGGCTAACCCGCCAAAGACGACCGGTGCAGCGGGGGCATTGCGCTTGATGTGCTTCGATACTTCGTTGAGCACCGGGGCGAAGTCGCTTGCCGAGACCGCGCGTGACGAGGGGCCTTCAATATCGCCTTCGTTCCAGATTTGATAGGCAACCCTTTTGCCCTTGTAATGTGCCGCGATCTGGCCCGCCAATACGCCGAAGTCTTTGGCATATTGCGGCCATGTGCCCCCATAGCCCCAGGGTGCTTTGCGGTCGATGCCGGCGAATGTCTGGTGGTTGAGGACTAATAAAACCTGGGCGCCCACCGCGTTATACCGGTCGATCAGTGCGTCGTAATCGGCGAAGGCTTGTTCGGCCCGTCCGTAGCGTAGGTCGGCCATCATAAAGGGGAGCCGCACCCACTGCACACCCTTGAGTTCGTTTACATCCTTCGGCTGTCCCAGCGGGTCTTTAGGGTTAAGGTTGATCCCATACTGCAAATGCCGTGCCATAGCTTGTGCTCCTTGCGTACCCTGTGCGGTAGACTTTGCGCGTCTTAGTTTGGGGTGAGAGTATATTAAGATGGCGCGGGGCAGATAAGACGGCTTTGTGCCCCCATGTCGATGTTACAATGCTATTATATAGCTTAACTGCCGTTTTTATATAATGAGGAGCAATCCCTTGAGAGTCACAATCGGCCTTGCCCAGATCGCCCCCAGGCTCGGCGACCGGGCCGCGAACCTAGAGATCCACCGTGCTTACATCGAGCGGGCCGAGCAAGCCGGCGTAGACCTGCTCTGCTTCCCCGAACTCTCGCTTACCGGCTACAATCTCCAAGACCTCGCATACACCGCTGCGGTCTCTCCCACCCCCGACGACCCATACTTCGGGCCGCTGCTTGAGGCCAGCCGAGGTATCGACCTGATGGTCGGCTTCGTAGACCGTGATGCACGTGGCCGTTTGTTCATTGCGGCAGCATACCTCGCGGCGGGCGCGGTGCGGCACATACACCACAAGGTCTACTTGCCCACCTATACCTTGTTCGACGAGGGCCGCTACTTTGCCTGGGGCGATGCGATACGCGCCTTTGACACACGCTTTGGGCGTGTCGGGATGCTGATATGCGAAGACTTCTGGCACATCAGCCCGCCCTACCTGCTCTGGCTCGACGGCGCGGACATCATCTTGCTACACTCCGCAAGCCCGGCGCGTGGCCTCGATAGCGACGCGAGGCCCAGCAGTGTGCGTTGGGTCGAGATGATGAACCAGGCTTACGCGGGGGTCTTCACCAGCTTTGTCACACACTGCAACCGCGTCGGCTATGAGGATGGCTTGAGCTTCGGCGGCGGCTCGGCGCTCTATGACCCCGACGGCGAACGCATCGCACAGGGGCCGCACTATGAGGAGAGCCTTGTGGTTGCCACCATCGATACCCACGACATCCACCGCGCCCGTTATCGGCTGCCCCTGCTCCGGGATGAGCGCACCGGACTCACGCTGCGCGAGCTACAGCGCATTGTGTCGAAGGAGGGGAGGCGGTAATGGCAGATATAAAGGTCTATACGGACGAAAAGCTCAACATCAACGCAGACTTGGCGCGGCAAATTCTGGTCGGTTTCATCCACAGCGCAGTGACTAAGGTCAGCTTTACGCGCGCGGTGGTTGGGCTGTCGGGCGGCATCGACTCGGCGGTGGTCGCTTACCTGGCCGCCGAAGCGCTCGGCGCGGCGAACGTGCTGGGCATCCGGATGCCCTATGCGACCTCCTCCGAGGCCAGCCTCACCGATGCGCAAAAGGTCATCGATGTGCTGGGTATCCGGCACGATACGGTAGAGATCACCCCGATGGTTGATCCGCTCTTCGCGCGCTTCCCCGATATGGACGCGCTGCGGCGGGGCAACGTCATGGCACGGATGCGCATGAACATTCTCTATGACCAGAGCGCCGCATTCCGGGGTTTGGTGATCGGCACCGGCAACAAGACAGAGATACTTTTGGGCTATACCACGCTCCACGGGGACGCCGCCGCTGCCATGCACCCGCTCGGTGATCTATATAAGACCCAGATGCGTCGGCTCGCACGGGCGATGGATGTGCCGGAGACCATCATCAACAAGCCACCTTCGGCTGACCTCTGGGAGGGGCAGACCGATGAGGCCGACTTGGGATACACCTATGCACAGGTAGACCGGCTGCTCTACCTCTTGGTGGACGAGCGTTACAGCGTGGCGGAAGCGGTGGAGGCGGGCTTTGACGCAGCTTTCGTACAGAGCGTGTGGGCGCGTGTGCAGCGCAACCACTTCAAGCGCGTGCTGCCGCTGGTGTGCAAGGTCAGCAAGCGTACGATCGGCACTGACTTCTTGTATCTGCGTGATTGGGGGAAGTAAGCACTCCAGTCGCTGGGGGCACGCCTGCATCGCCTGGGGTTGAAACTCAAGCCCTCACCCCCTATCCCCCTCTCCCTCACCGGGGAGATGGGGAACCGGAGCGCGCGCGGGTCGGCTCCCCTCGCCGCCTGGGGTTTCAACCCCAGGCACACCGTCCTCTCTTTCTGCAATCGGCTGCCTCATTGAGTATAATGCAGGCACAGTACGGTAACACAACACTCAAACATGAAACAAAACAAAACATCTCTGAACTTTGAAGGCTTCGTCTGTCCGCTCCCGCTGCGAGACTATCCCCAGATCGTTATGGGGCACGGCAGCGGCGGTCGCATGTCCAACGACCTTGTGAAGCACCTCTTCCTGCCCCTCTTCGATAACCCCACCCTCAACCGGCTCGATGACCAAGCCGTGATCGAGTTGCAGATGCAGGGCGGACGGCTGGCATTCACCACCGATTCCTTTGTGGTGAACCCCTTGTTCTTCCCCGGCGGTGATATCGGGCAGCTTGCCATACACGGCACCGTCAACGACCTTGCCGTGAGCGGCGCAACCCCCCTTTACCTCAGCGCGGGCTTCATCCTTGAAGAGGGAATGCCGATGGATGCGCTCGGCGCGATAGTTACCAACATGGCCCAGGCCGCGCGCGTGGCCGGTGTGCAGATCGTCACCGGCGATACTAAAGTGGTCGAGCGTGGGCATGGCGACGGTGTGTACATCAACACCAGCGGGGTGGGCGTTGTGCCGCCCGGCGTAAACATCGCCGCACAGAACGCGCGCCCCGGCGATGTAGTCATCGTCTCCGGGATGCTGGGTGACCACGGGGTCGCGGTGATGTCGGTGCGCGAGGGGCTGGACTTTGATGTCGAGGTGGAGAGCGATACCTCGGCGCTCAACGGCTTGGTCTCGGCGATGCTGGGCGCGAGCGCCCACATCCACGCTATGCGCGATTGCACGCGCGGCGGTATGGCGGCGAGCCTCAACGAACTCGCGGCGGCTTCGGGTGTGGGCGTGATGCTGGACGAGCGCGCGATACCGGTGCGCCCGGCGGTGCGCGCAGCTTGCGAGATGCTGGGCCTCGACCCGCTCTATGTGGCAAACGAGGGGAAGTTGGTCGCCTTCGTGCCGCCGGAAGACGCCGACGCGGTGCTCGAAGCGATGCGGGCGCACCCTCTCGGCGCAGATGCGGCCAGCATCGGGCAGGCGGTGGCAGAGCACCCCGGTATCGTCGCCGCGCGCACCGGTATCGGCGGGAGCCGCGTAGTCGATATGCCGTTGGGGGTGCTGCTGCCGAGGATTTGTTAAGTCCCCTCTCAAGTCTGCGCCGGAAACCGGTTGGGGCATTCCCTCCGGTCACCAGACCCCACAGAGAGCAGGTGAGGGGAAGCGCTATTGAGCGCTTAGCCCAGCATCTTAACCGGGGTTGACGTCTGTCGGGCGGAGAGGGAACTCACCGCACCAAATCAAAGTCGGTGAAGTCGGCGTGGTGAAAAATGATCGACTCGGGGCGGCGCTTGAACTTCGCGCCCTCCCACGAGTGCGTGGCGATGACATGCAGCACACTTTCGGGGATGCCGTGCTTCCAGCACATCCCCACGCCGGTAAAGGGGTGCCGCAGATACTCATACATCGGCGCAAACCGGAAGCTGCCGTCCTCGTCCGCCTCATACTCGATCAGCTTACCCACGTCCGCCAGCAGCGCACCGGCCACCAACACATCGTGGTCAATGCCGACGCGCTCTCCGTAGGCCTCGACCAACACGTCCGCCATCGCGATACACATCTTACAAACCGTGCGCACGTGCTCGATGAAGCGCACCGGCACATCGTCGGCCAGCAGGGTGAAGGGCATCCGCGCGATATCGTCAGCCGCCCAACCGCCCTTTTGCATCGCCTCGGCCCACACCGCGACGACCTTGTCGCGCAGCGCCTCGGCCTTGATCGCGTTTAGTTCGGGGAGCAGGTCTAGAATCGCTTCCCTTGTGGATAACTCTGTGGACATCTTGTGGATTTTGCCTCCTTAACGTTGGTATCCCATTATGAGAGGTAACTTACCGCCGGTTCTGCCTTCGGGCCGAACAGCTACGGGTTTAACCGCTGTATCAAGGCGCGGCCAGCAGCGAGACCTCGTCTACCATCACCTCGTAGGCGTGGCCGGAGGCATAGAAGCGCACCTCGATTAGCTCTTGCATCTTGGCCTCGCCGGGCAGGATGTTCGCCAAATTGCCCGACTCGTATACATACCAGGTGCCGGCATTGATGCGTTCGTGTTCTTGCCGGCAGGTGTCGCAAGTAAGGGGCCATTCGGAGACGTTGTAGGTGCTATAGAAACCGTGTATCCATTCCTTCAGCTCGCCGGCCTCGTCTCGGTAGATGATGCGCAACATCAACGGACACTCGCTGCCCTTGATGCCACAGGTCGAGATGCTCTGCGAGGCGATATAAAAGCTCGCGCGCAGCTCCAGGTAGCTATATGCCGAGAGGTCCATATCAGAGTAGAGCTGTCGGCAGCCGGTCTCGGCATGATTGAGGCGCTCGCCGCCGCGCCGGATGTGTAGAACCGGGCGTCCTTCGAAGGTGGTGCGGATCGTCTCGCCGCGCGGTTCTTCGAGGCGTTCTTGGTCGTTATAGCACCCCCAGCCAGCCGGCAGCAGCGGTGTGCCGGTCATCGGCTCATACAGCACAAAGCCGCTGTTATACACCAGGTTAAAGGGCGCTTCGCTAACCTCGATGGGTTGTGCGGGGTCGGTGCCGGGCACAACCCCCCGGTAGGATAACGGCACCGGCGCCACCTTATCCCCGGCGTAGCGCAGCGTGGCCTCGCCGATGCGCGTGGTCACGCCGATGTAATCGCCGCCCAAGACAACGCTGTAGTAGCCACGCTGCGCCATATCAATCTGGGCATTGTAGACGGTAACCACACGGAAGCGAAGGCCGCGCCCGTTCTCGTCATCCGCCGCGATGATGACGTCACCGTGGCCGCGCTTCCCGACGACTTCGATTGTGTAAGGCTTTGCGCTGGTCTCGAAGCGGGGGCGTGCGGTATGGCTTATAGTCACGACGCTGTCATGAAAGAGCGTGAAGGTTGCCAACACCGCGCCGCTGTGCGGGTCACGGAAGGTGAGCAGCGCCTGAGAGGTCGAATCGGTGGTGAGGGTGACGCGCCCCTTTAGACGTCGGGTCGCACGTTCGGTTTCCTCGGCGTGCCCCTCGACCAGCACGCCCACCGTGTTGCGGCTAACCGATAGCTCGACCACGAGCGAGACGGTCGAGTCGAGGATGAACCAACGCACGAGCAAGCATGTGCTGATGAGCGTGATGCACAAGACGCTAAAGGCGACCAATACAATTGTCCATGCCAGGCGTTCGGGATTTTGGCGCATTATGGTTTCAGTGCTATTCAATAGGTGATGCGAAAACGGTCGAACTCGCCCGTGGCGCTGTGCCAGCTGCGCTCTACTTGCGAGACGTACGCCGCGCTAGGCCCACGGTTTAGCCAAGCGACAAACTGGTCGAGCGCAGCGCGCGGCCCCTCGGCGACCGTCTCGACCGTGCCGTCCCAACGGTTGCGCACCCAGCCGGTCAGGGATAGCGCCTCGGCACGGCGCGCGGTGGCGTGTCGGAAGCCCACACCTTGCACCCGGCCATGCACGACCGCGCGCAAACGTTGGTCAGCTTTACCGGCTTCACCGGTCATAGACGATACACTCCCCGACTATCAAAAGATTGCAGGTAAATTATAACGCAGATGAAAACAGATTACAGAAGCAAGCGGGCGCGCATCGGGGGCTATCCCCCCGCATTTCGCAAACTTCTACACAAACGCACCCCGTGCTATAATGGGCCGGAGTATACCTCACCAGCATGGGGGATGCGTTGAGCAGAATAATCGCTATCGCAAACCAAAAGGGCGGCGTCGGCAAGACCACCACCGTTGCTAACCTCGGCGCAGCGCTCGCCGCGTATGGGAAGCGCGTATTGTTGGTTGACATCGACCCGCAAGGTGGGCTGAGCGCCTATTTTGGCATCGACCCATACACACGCCAATACAGCACCTACTCGCTCCTCATGTACGAAAACGCATCATTAGCCCGCGCGCTCGAAACCCTCGGTCCAGGCCTTGCCCTGCTGCCTGCCAGCATCGATCTTGCGTCCGGCGCGATCGCGCTTGCCGGATTCGCCGACCGCACCTACCGCCTGCACGATGCCCTCGAACGCAGCCGTATCCCCTTCGACTACATCATGATCGATACCCCGCCCAGCCTGGGCGTGCTCACCGCCAACGGATTGTGCGCCGCCACCGAGGTATTGATCCCTGTGCAGTGCAACTACCTGGCGATGCGCGGCGTGCGCCCTCTGCTCGAAACAATCGAACGCATCACAGAATGCCTAAACGCCGAGCTGCGCTTGGGCGGCGTGATCGCCACCATGTACCGCCCCGATTCGCTGCACGCGCGAGAGGTCGTGGCCGAGCTGAAGTCCGTCTTCCCAACCCAGCTGTTCAACACCGTCATACTCGACAGTGAGGTCTATGCCGAAGCACCCCTTGCCGAGCAGTCCGTCATCGACTACTGCCCGGAGCATCCCGCCGCAGCCGCGTACCGCGCGCTTGCCGAGGAAATCATCAATGGATGAGCCGGTACAAACACCCGAAGCCGCCGAGGACTCCCCACCATCCCGCCGGCGTCCCTCGCTGAAAGGCAAGGGCCGGCACATCCTGACCGGCGCACCGCCCGACGCAGAGGCCATAGGCGGCGCTGCCGAGGCCCCACCGCCGCCCATCCCCACACCCGAACCATCATCACCGCCCATCGTCACCGAACGCGCGCGCCCATCGCTCAAGGGGCGGGGGCGGCAGATTATGACGCCGGGACATAGCGCCTTGATAGAGGATGCACCCTCACCGCCGGTTCAACCCATCGAACCCGTGGCGCTTGAGGTACCGGAAGTAGAAGCAGGTAGGGAAACAGACGAGGCCCTGCCGCCCACCGAGGCCGCGTTTGATGTGACGTTGCCGCCACTGCC
>CAZJBO010000076.1:6963-9788 GCA_964544075.1 uncultured Anaerolineae bacterium | reverse complement strand
TCGAGCGCGATGTCGTCAATCGCGATGCCGTAATGCGGTGCGCCCGGCGTCGTCACATACTCGAAGCGCAACAAGACCTCTTTGCCGGCATAGGCGGAGAGGTCTACAGTCTCTTCCATCCAAGCCAAAGGCGCGGGCCGGTAACGGTAAGGGTTTGCGCCCAGCGTCACCGCGATGTGCTTTAGCTTGCCCCCACGCAGCACCGAGACCGTCACCACATCGCCCACGGCGTAGGCATCGATCACAGCGCGCACATCATCGGCCTGCACGATGCGCACCCCCTCGATCGACATCACCGTATCGCCCAGCTGTAAGCCTGCAGCCTCGGCAGGGCCGCCCTCGGTCAGGCCGGTGATGACAAGCGCCGGGTTGTCCGCCGCGTCGAAGCTCACGCCGAGCATAGGGTATGGCACATGCCCGCCGCCGCCGCCCGCGCCGGTGAACCCGGCGCCGAAGGCCTGGCGGTGTGGGTTCTCGTGCGTGGTGTGCGTCGCGTCGAGCGCCTCCCACTGCGCACCGCCGTCCGTTGACACCGATACATAGGCATAGTCCCAATACGGCTTGATGTCATACCAGGCCCAGAAGGTGAGGGTTATCTTGTCTTCCGCCTCTTTACCATCGTCACCCTCTGCATCGTCACCTTCTGCTTCTGCATCCGTGCCCACGTCGAGGCCGCGCAGATCAAAAGCGCGCGTGAGCGTGCTATCCATATTGCCTTGCCGGTTCGACCAATAGAAGTAGTCTCCGCTGTGTGGCGTTAGGGGGAGCAGGGGGGTAGTCATCGCGCTTTCAAAGTCCAGCTGTAGGTCGGCCTCCGGCCCGCCCGCAATGACGGCATACTGCGCGCCGAAGGGGTTGGCCGCCGCGCCGCTCACGCGCAGCGGGGGATCATCCAGGACCACCGCAACCCCCAACAGCTCTTGTCCTTCGTCAAAGCTGGTGTAGGCATATCGGCCCGCGTCGAGGTCGGGGGTGTTGAGCACATTTGCCATCACCCAATCGGCGAACACCTGCTGTGCTCCCACCTCGGCACCGGATGCGCCGAGCGCCGCGTCGAGCGCCGCCAGGCCGTGCGTCGGCGCCCCTGCCCATGCCTCGATCAACGCGCTGCCGAAACGGTCGTGAACATAGAGCGCGAAGAGGAAGGCCGCGCCTCGGTGTGCCAAAGCACGCTGTGCATTCTGGGTATCCCAGGTGGTAAGCTGTGTTTCGGGCGCATCAAGGAAGGCCGCCAGAGCCTCCCGCGCCGCGCGGTGGTAATCGGGTGTGTCGGTATCGGGCACCGCCTCCGGATAATCCGCCACCCAGCTTGCCAGAGTCGCAAGACCGGCGTCGAGCCAGGCCGCCTCGCCCGCATCGTGGCTGTGCAAGACCAAGCGCGCGAATTCATACGCGAGCAGTTCGTAATATGCGTCCCTGCCGATGAAGTCCGGCCCCATCTCCAGGTTCACGGTGAGCATATCGCGCTCGTTGGCATACCAAGAAGCCGCGCGTGGCAGCGTGTTGTTGGGGTCGAAGTGTGCCGGAGCGCCCCCACGCTGGGTATGCACGATGTAGATGTGTTCGTCACCATCGATGCCGGGGCGCGCTTCCTCGCCAAGCAGCGCGCGCACAGAGGGGAAGACGATCTGGTCGAGCGCCTGGGCTGCCTCTGCGACGCGCGCACGGTCGGGGCTGACGCCCTGCTCTACCCAGATGTATACGTTGCCGCTGGCGGCAAGCAACACCGCATTGATCGCGCGGTGTGCCTCACGGTCATCGCGGCTGCCGGTGACCCAAAACTGCGCCGTATCGCCCAGAGCATAGGCCGGCGCGGGTTCTACTTCGGCGGTATTCTCGATAGTCTGGTAGCGTATCGCCAGGTTAACCATATCACGCGCCGGTGGGTTTGCCGCCATGAGAAGGGCGAGCGTCTCCCTGCCCGCGTCATCGTCGCTGCCGCCTTCTTGCGCCATCGCCGCCGGGAGGCTTGTCAAAATCGCCGTCACCAATACCAGCGCAATCAATCGTCGTACCTGCATTACGTTTCACTCCCGCCGAGGACAAAATTAGAATTACGGACTACTCTACCACCCGACCCGGCTGCGTCGCAACAGCAGCATCAGGAGCGGCACCCCCACCAGGCCCGTTATCACCCCCAGCGGCACTTCCGCCGGCAGCGCGGTGCGCGAGATGTTGTCAACGGCCAGGAGGAATGCCGCGCCCAGGCTCAGGCTTGCGGGGATGAGGCGCTTATGGTCTGGGCCGACGAGGATGCGCCCGGCGTGTGGGATCACCAGCCCCACCCAGCCGATCACGCCGCCCACCGAGACCGCGATTGATGTCATCAGGGTTGCGCAAATGATGATCGCCAGCTTGAGCCGGGTTGGATCTATGCCGAGTGCGCTGGCCTCGGCATCGCCCAGCGAGAGGATGTTTAGCTGCCAGCGTATCAGCCAGAGGAAGATGCCGCCGCCGATTGTAATCAGCGCCAAGAGGGGGATGTCGCGCCATGTGACCGCTGTGAGGCCGCCCATGAGCCAGAATGTGATCGCCGGCAGGGTCTCCAGCGGATCGGCGACGTATTTGAGCAGGGAGATGAGCGAGCTAAAGAACGAGCCGATGAGGATGCCCATTAAGGTTAGCACGATCACCGGCGCGCTGTGGTAAAGGCGGCTGCCCAAGAAGGCCAGCGTCACGGCGAGCAGGCCGAAGAAGAAGGCTGATGCCTGTACCTTGAGCATATCCGCCGTGTTTAGCAGCATCAGCGCTGCGCCGAAGCCCGCGCCCGATGTCACGCCCAGCAGGTTCGAATCGACCAGAGGGTTCTTGAAGATGCCCTGGAA